>CAZFKW010000086.1:6648-11716 GCA_964519795.1 uncultured Ramlibacter sp.
GAGGAGCCTTCATCCACCGCCTGGCTCGCCAGGACGCACAGCGGCGCACTGCTGCTGAAGTTGCAGGCCGAAGGCCAGGCGACCTCGCGCGCCTGACTCGCGCGCCTGACCGGCCTGCCGCACGCTGGCAGGTTTCATGAAGGCCGGGCAGAATGCGTGCATGAAAATACCCTCCACCCCACACATGCGCAGCCTGGTGAGCGCTTTTGCCCTGCTGGCCCTGACCACCTGCAATGCCCTGGCCTTCGACCTCCAGGCCCACCGCGGAACCCGCGGCAACCTGCCGGAGAACACCCTGCCCGGTTTCGAGCGCGCACTTGAGACCGGCGTGACCACGCTGGAGCTGGACATCGCCATCACGGCCGATGGCATCCCGGTGATCTACCACGACAGGGCGCTCAACCCGAACATCACGCGCGACGCCAAAGGCGAGTGGATTTCAGGCACCGGACCCACCATCCGCTCGCTCACGCTGGAGCAGGTCAAGACCTACGACGTGGGCCGAATCCGGTCCTGGACGGGGTATGCGCGTGATTTCCCGCACCAGAAGCCGATAGACGGCACGCGCATCCCCACCCTGGCTGAACTCTTCAAGCGGGTCAAGGAACTTGGCGCGAACGATGTGCAGTTCGACATGGAAACGAAGATCGACCCGCGCAGCCCCGGAGACACGCTGCCGCCCGAGGAATTCGTGAAGACGCTGCTGGCTGTCATCCGCGAGCACGGCATGGAGCAGCGCGTCATGGTGCAGAGCTTTGACTGGCGCACGCTGCAGATCATCCAGCAGCTCGCGCCGGGCATGCGCACTGTCTACCTGACAGTCCAGAACCCCCGGTCCGACACTGTCAGCAGCGGCCTCTGGACCGCAGGATTCACCCTGGCGCAGCACGGCAGCACGCCGCGCATGGTCAAGGCTGCCGGTGGCCCTATCTGGTCTCCCCAGTTCAACGGCCTGACGCCAGACCTGCTCAAGGAAGCCCAGGGGCTGGGTCTGAAGGTGATTCCATGGACGGTCAACGAACCCAATGACATCGACCGCGTCATCGCCATGGGCGTGGACGGCATCATCAGCGACTACCCCGAGCGGGTACGCGAGGTGATGCAAAGGCGCGGCATGCCGCTGCCCAGGCCGGTCAAGCCCTGATCAGACGTGGCTTTTCGCGCGTGACTTGGCAGGCTTTGCCCCGCCATCCATCGCATCTGCCTGCTCATGCAGCGCCTCGATGATCCTGCAGTGCGCGCCATGCCCGTCGCAGCGGTTGCGCAGAGCCAGCAGTCCTTTCTCCAGTGACTTGAGCTGCGCCAGCCGCTCGCGCACATGCCCCAGGTGGCCATCCAGCGCGTCGCGCGCGGCGGCGCAGTCGGCCTTGCGGCGCAGGTCCAGCCCAAGCAGGGTGCGCACCTCGTCCAGCGACATGTCCATCGCCCGGCACAGGCGGATGAAGCGCAGCTGGTGCACGTCGCCCCCGCTGTACTGCCGGTAGCTGTTCTCCCCCCGCCCCTGCGGCGCCAGCAGGCCTTCCTTTTCGTAGTACCGTATGTTGGCGGCAGAGACGCCAGACAGCCGCGCCGCCTCGCCGATCCGGTAACCATGGACGTTTCGCGGGATTGTCGCAGGCATCGCTTGACCTTGAAGTGACTTGAGGGTTTCCAATCATGCCATCAAAGGAGAAAAACCCCATGTCAGCACATTGCAGTTCACACGCCTCCCGCCCCTCGCCCGGCGATGCAGCCATGCATTCGCACGACGCAGGCCACAGCCACGACCACCTGCCCGCAGGCGACGACTCGCCGCGCTACCGCCGCATCCTCTGGACGGCGCTCATCATCAACTTCGCCATGTTCGCCATCGAGATCGGTGCGGGCATTGCGTCAGGCTCGGTGTCGCTGCTGGCGGACGCCATCGACTTCTTCGGCGACGCTGCCAACTACGGGGTGTCGCTGGCAGTGCTGTCCATGGGCCTGGTCATGCGGGCCAGGGCGGCCCTGCTCAAGGGCGTGAGCATGCTCGGCTTCGGGCTCTTTGTCGGGGGCAGCACCCTCTGGTCACTCCTGAACGGCGGGACACCGGAGGCTGCAACCATGGGCGCCGTGGGCCTCCTGGCGCTGGCCGCCAACCTCGGGGTGGCAGCCATGCTCTATGCCTACCGGGAGGGCGACGCCAACATGCGCAGCGTGTGGCTGTGTACCCGCAACGACGCCATCGGCAACATGGCCGTCATGCTGGCTGCACTGGGTGTTTTCGGCACCGGCTCGGCCTGGCCGGACCTGGTCGTTGCGGCGATCATGGCCGGGCTTGCGATCAACGGCGGAGTGTCGGTGCTGCGGCAGGCACTGCGCGAACTGGCCTGGGACGCCAGCCACTGAAAGGCGGGCGCTGCCCTCGCTCAGGCGGCGGCAGCCGCAGCCTGCCCCTGCCGCCGCCGCACCCGCATCAGCAGCGTGAAGGCAATGGCAAGGTTCAGCAGGTTCCAGGCCACCCCGTTGATGAAGGCTGCGTGATAAGACCCGGTGAGGTCAAACACCTTGCCCGACATCCAGCCTCCCAGCGCCATGCCGACCATGGTGGCCATGATGACCATGCCCACGCGCGCTCCGGCCTCCGTGGCCGGAAAGTGCTCACGCACGATGATGGCGTAGGACGGCACGATGCCCCCCTGGAACAGGCCGAACATGGCGCTGATGAGGTATAGCGAGACCAGCCCGTCGAACGGCAGGAACATCAATAGCGCAATACCCTGAAGCGCCGAGCCCAGCAGCAGGGTGCGCAGGCCGCCGATGCGGTCGCAGATGGCGCCCATGACGAGGCGGCTCACGATGCCGCAGGCCAGCATCAGCGACAGCATTTCGGCCCCGCGCGCGGCGCCGAATCCCAGGTCGGTGCAATAGGCCACGATATGCACCTGCGGCATGGCCATGGCCACACAGCAGGCCACGCCCGCCACACACAGCACCACTTGCGCACGGGCCGGCGTCATGCCGAAAGGCAAACTGCCTGGTGCGCCCTGCCCCACGGCCAGGGGCGTGCCGGCAGCCAGCGGCGGGCGGCGCCGCATCAGCTGTGCCAGCAGGAGCATGCTGATGGCGCAGAAGGCGCCAAGGCCGAAGTAAGTCTGGCGCCAGCCAGCGGAATCCACGAAGTGCTGCACGATGGGCGGCCAGATGGCGCCGCCCAGGTAGTTGCCACTGGCACACACCGCGACGGCAATGCCCCGGCGGCGCACGAACCAGAGCGAGGTGTCGGCGATCAGCGGCGCAAAGGTACAGGAGCTGCCCAGCAGCCCGATCAGCAGGCCATGCACCGCGATGAAGGTCCAGATGCTGCCTGACATGGCCGCGAGGCAAAAGCCCAGCCCGAGGCTCACTGCGCCCAGGGTCAGCGGCACCAGGATGCCGAAGCGGTCGGCCAGCCGGCCCATCAGCACGCCCCCGATGCCGAGGCCCACCATCAGCAGCGCATAGGGCAGCGAGGCATCGGCCCGCGCCACGCCGAACTCGGCCTGCACGGCTGGCAGAACGACCGGCACGATGTACATGCCGCTCGCGCCCACAGTCATCAGGGCAAGGGTCACAAGCAGGCGGATGACAGACTCGCGGGAATCGGCTTCGGGTGGCTTGCGGTGGGGATGCGGGGTTTGGCTGGCGGGGGTCATTGGCCGCAGAGGCTACCACTGCCCGGGCCGGCGCGCACCGGCAGGAAACCCGCAGCCCTCCCCACAGCACACCCCGCCGGTAAGCACGAAGTACCAGGGCGGATTGAACTTCCCTGGCTGCGGCGTATCATTCCGTCCATGCGCCACTGGTTCCTCATCGTCATGATCGCCCTGCTGCCCGTTCGCGGCTGGGCATTGGGGACCATGACTGGACAGATGCCGCCGGTCCATGCTGCCGTGACGGCCACCTCCATTGCGCAAGGTACACCCGCTCAGGCTGCCGGCGGCGGGTCATCCAAAGCCGGACACCACAAGCCGGCAGTGATGATGGCCGACTGCGAGCAGCATGCCGGGGCCAGCGGGCAAGCCGCCAGCAGCCACGCGCAAGCGGAGGATTCCGCCACCGACGGCACCGGGGCAACGGCGGACTGCCATTCCTGCACCAGTTGCCAGATTTGCCACACCGTGGCGGCGACGGCGGCTGCCGCCTTGCCAGCCCTCACCTTCTCTCCCCATGCGCTGCCGTCATTGGCCGGCGCCCGCTTTGCCAGCGCGCAGCCCGCGCCCGGCCTCAAGCCACCCATTTCCTGATCTGCCGGGGATACGTGCGTCCGCAATCTGCCGGTTCAGCGGCAGGCTGCGCACGCTGGTTCAAGTCAGGAGAATCTTCGTGAATACAAAGACATTGTTTTTGCTCGGCTGCGGGCTTGCGCTCCATGCCGGCGCCCAGGCCCAGGCCCCTGGGCCGGCGGACCCGTCTGCTGCCGTGCCGCCGACGGTCTACCGGTCCGCATTGACACCGCCCCATCCAGAGGCCCTTGCGGCACCGGGTGACTGGAGGCGGTTGAATGCAGATGTTGGCCAGTTCGAAAACGGCCACATGGACATCATCAAGTGGGAAGCCCGCAATGCGGCCGGGGCCAGGACCCCAGTCCCCGCACCCGCTTCACCATCCGCCCCGGCGCCCGCCACAGGGGCACCGTCCCCAACCGGCCACCAGCACGGGCACGGCATGCACCACGGCCACGGAGCCCACGGGGGCCACGGCATGCACGACGGCCGCAAGCCCGGGAGCAAGCCATGATCCGCAAGTCCATCGCAGCCGCAGCCGCACTGGCCCTGCTCGCCGGTTGCGCAAGCCTGTCACCGGACGGCGGAACCGGGGCCGTGCAGGAGCTCAGCCGCGGCCGTACGGGCGGCGTCGACGCGACACTCGTACGTGAGCCCACTGCCCAGACGCAGGGCGCCATCCGGGACCTGCTGTCGCGCCCCCTCACCGCCGAGGCTGCCGTTCGCATCGCGCTGCTGAACAATCCGCAGTTGCAGGCCTCGCTGGCGGCGCTGGGCATCGGTGATGCCGAGCGGGTCCAGGCAGGCAGCATCCCCAATCCGCATGTGGCCATCGGCCGGCTCAC
>CAZFKW010000087.1:0-11691 GCA_964519795.1 uncultured Ramlibacter sp.
TGAACGTGCCTTCGGTCACCGCAAAGCCGATGTCCAGCGGGTTGCCCAGCGAGTAGATGCGCTCGCCGCGCGCCAGCGGCGCGTCCTTGGGCCGGAAGCCGAGCACCGGCTGCGCCGCTGCGGGGTTCTTCACGCGCAGCAGCGCCAGGTCGTTGCGCACGTCAAAGGCCAGCAGCTCGACATCGGCCTCCTTGCCATCCACTGGCACATAGACGCCCCGGTAACGCTCGGGCTCCAGCGCCAGCTGGCTGGCCACGTGAAAGTTGGTGATGAGCAGCCCGCCTTCTGCCACGAAAAAGCCCGAGCCCACGCTGGCCTGGGTGTTGCTGTTTTTCAGCAGAATGCGGATCTGCACCAGCTTGTCGCGCGTGGTTTCGTAGGCGCGCTGGGCATTGCGCGAAATCTGCGCCGCCGGCTGGCCGCGCACGGCAGCGGCCGGGGCCTGCGCCATGACCGCTGTGGCGCACAGGGCGGCGGCCAGGAGCAGCCACATTCTGAGTCGTTTCATCAGTTCATTCTATTGAGTGGCGTCGCGCACGCCTGGAAGACCACCGTATCTCACCCTGTCATTGCGGACTCCGATCCGCAATCCATGCAGCGGAGCCACCGGTTCACCCGGAGAAAGTTGGCGGCACAATGGAGCCATGCCCTACATGCCCACGTTCATCGCCCCTGCCCGCTTCAACGACCCCGCCGCCGCGCTGGCCCAGGTGCGCATGATCTACGACCGCCAGATCGGCCACCTGCGCGAGGCCATGCAACGCTTTGTTGCAGGTGAATCACTGCCCGGCCATGTGCGCGCCTGCTACCCCTTTGTGCGGGTGCACACCACCACGGTGGCCCGTGTCAACGCCAAGGACAGCCACCTGAGCTACGGCTTCGTCGCCGGCCCCGGCCGCTTCGAGACCACGCTCACCCGGCCCGACCTCTACGGCCAGTACTACCTGGAGCAGTTCCGCCTGCTGCTGCAGAACCACAACGTGGAACTTGAGGTGGGCACCAGTACACAGCCCATCCCGGTGCATTTCTCTTTCTCCGAGCACGACCATGTGGAAGGCAACATGACGGCCGAGCGGCGCATGCTGATGCGCGACGTGTTCGACCTGCCCGACCTGGGCGCCATGGACGACGGCATTGCCAACGGCACCTACGAGCCGAGGCCCGGCGAGCCGCAGCCCCTCTCCCTGTTCACCGCGCCGCGCGTGGACTACTCGCTGCACCGCATGCGCCACTACACCGGCACCGCGCCCGACTGGTTCCAGAACTTCATCCTGTTCACCAACTACCAGTTCTACATCGACGAATTCGTGCGCCTGGGCCACGAGGCCATGGCCGACCCGGACGGCGAGTACACCGCCTTCGTCGAGCCGGGCAACGTGGTGACGCGGCGCAACGGCCTGCCGGCCGTGGAAGGCGACGACCTGGGCGTTCCGCCCCCACGTCTTCCCCAGATGCCCGCCTACCACCTGATGCGCGCCAACCGCACCGGCATCACTATGGTCAACATCGGCGTGGGCCCGGCCAATGCCAAGAACATCACCGACCACATCGCCGTGCTGCGCCCGCATGCCTGGATCATGCTCGGCCACTGCGCGGGCCTGCGCAACAGCCAGCAACTGGGCGACTATGTGCTGGCCCACGGCTATGTGCGCGAGGACCACGTGCTCGACGAAGAGCTGCCGCTGTGGGTGCCGATCCCGGCGCTGGCGGAAATCCAGGTTGCGCTGGAAAAGGCCGTGGCCGACATCACGCAGATGGAAGGCCATGACCTGAAACGCATCATGCGCACCGGCACCGTCGCCAGCACCGACAACCGCAACTGGGAACTGCTGCCCGACAACCAGCCCCAGCGCCGCTTCAGCCAGAGCCGCGCCATCGCCCTGGACATGGAAAGCGCCACCATCGCCGCCAACGGCTTCCGCTTCCGCGTGCCCTACGGCACCCTGCTGTGCGTCAGCGACAAGCCGCTGCACGGCGAAATCAAGCTGCCGGGCATGGCCAACCATTTCTACCGCGAACGGGTGGACCAGCACCTGCGGATTGGGATGCGGGCCATCGAGCTGTTGCGCGAGCAGGGGATTGAGGCGCTGCATAGCAGGAAACTGCGGAGCTTTGCCGAGGTTGCGTTTCAGTAGTTGCCGCTCACGCATGCTTTTGTAGCCTGCGGCGAGCGGTGTGTGCGGCGTGCCGGCCCCGTCACCGGCCGCTTGCAGCGGCTTCCCTGCGCTGCTCTGTCTTGCGGGCCACTGCGGAACTCGCTGCGTTCGCCTGCGGCTCTCTCCGCTCGGACAACCGCAGTGAGTCAGTTCACGAAGCGCGCTGCGCGCGCGCCCGCAAGCCATGCGCTGCTCAGCGGTGCCTCCACGGCCGGCCCGCCGCACACACCGCTCACCGCGAGATCAGCAGTAACTCAGGCCTGAAGGGAAGTCCCTTCAGGCGCACCAACCATGATGGCTGCAAGGCTGTGGGCAGGGCTGGCGGCGCGCCTCTTTGGCGCTGAGCATCGCAGAAATCGAGGGTCGGGCCGCGCAGCGGCCAAGCGGAGGAGCAAATTTGGCCATGGCGCGTTCAGCGCCATGTCCAAATTTGACCCGTAGCGCCCCCTCGATTTCGAGAAGCGCAAGGCACCCCGAAGCGAAGCGTAGGGGCGCCAAAGTGAAGCGCCGACGGCCCTGCCCACAGCCTTGCGCGCAACATAGGAAAGAAGAAACCGCGCAAAAGCGCGGCTCAACAATACCCAGCGCCGCAGGCGCTGCTGTCAGGGAACCCGAGGCTTTACCCTCGAAGCCGCCAGCTTCGCATTCACCCGCGCCACTTCCACATCCGCATCAAACGCCAGCGCAACCCCCATGCGGCGCTTCACGAAGCTCTCGGGTTTGCCGAACAGGCGCACGTCGCTGTTCGGCACGCGCAGCGCATCCGCGACACCATCAAACACAATCCCTTTGGCCTCCACGCCACCGTAGATCACCGCGCTCGCACCCGGGCTTTTCAGTGCGGTGTTGACCGGCAGGCCCAGGATCGCCCGCGCATGCAGCTCAAACTCGCTTTGCCACTGCGTGCACATCGTCACCATGCCGGTGTCGTGCGGGCGCGGGCTGATTTCGCTGAACCAGACGTCGTTGCCCTTGACGAACAACTCCACGCCGTAAAGGCCCAGGCCCGAGGGCTTGCCGTCGCGGCCCTGGCCGAGGTTGTCGGTCACGGCTTTGGCGATCTCGCGGCTGCGCTGCAGCGCGGCGGGCGCCATGGGAATCGGCTGCCAGCTTTCCACATAGTCGCCGCTCACCTGGATATGGCCGATGGGCTCGCAGAAATGCGTTTCAATGCTGCCGCCCTCGCCCATGGCGCGCACGGTCAGCTGGGTGATTTCATAGTCGAAGTCGATGAAGCCTTCCACAATGACGCGGCCATGGCTCACGCGCCCGCCGGCCATGGCGTAGTCCCAGGCGGTCTTCACATCGGCAGGGCTGCCGATCTTGCTCTGGCCCTTGCCGGACGAGCTCATCACCGGTTTGACGATGCAGGGGTAGCCGATCTTGCCGTCAATGGCCGCCTGCAACTCGGCCAGCGAGTCGCAGAACACATAGGGGCTGGTCGGCAGGCCCAGCGTCTCGGCGGCCAGGCGGCGGATGCCTTCGCGGTCCATGGTCAGGCGCGCGGCGCGCGCGGTGGGTATGACGCGCACCGTGCCGGCCTTCTCCAGTTCCTCGAGCATCGGCGTGGCAATCGCCTCGATTTCCGGCACCACCAGGTGCGGGCGCTCCTTTTCAATCAGGGCCTTGAGCTGCGCGGGGTCGCTCATGGTGATGGTGCGCGCATGGTGCGCCACCTGCTGGCCGGGGGCGTTCTCATAGCGATCCACCGCGATGGTCTCCACGCCCAGGCGCTGCAGCGCAATCAGCACCTCCTTGCCGAGTTCGCCGGAGCCCAGCAGCATGACTTTGGTGGCGTTGGGAGACAGGGGGGTGCCGATTCTGGACATGATGGGAAGTTGAGGAAATGAAGCGGCGAATTTACCCCATGTGCCGCCGCGCGGAATGCCCCTGGCGCACAACATCCGCACCATGGGTAACATCTCCCACCATGCAAGCCCCGCTTTTTTCCGTCAAAGGCCTGACCAAGCGCTACGGCGACACCACCGTCGTCAACGATGTGTCGTTTGACATTGCCGCCGGTGAATGCCTGGGCGTGATCGGCCCGAACGGCGCGGGCAAGACCACGACCATCCGCATGTGCCTGGGGCTGAGCACGCCGGGCGGCGGCAGCATCACGTACCAGCCCGGCAACGGCGCCGCGCCGCTTTCAATGCCGGCGGACGCGCTGGCCATCAAGGCGCAGCTGGGCGTGGTGGCCCAGTTCGACACGCTGGACCCGGACTTTTCCTGCGCCGAGAACATCGCGGTGTACGGCGGCTACTTCCGCATGCGGGACGCCGACATCCGCGCACGCATCCCGCAGTTGCTGGAGTTCGCGGCGCTCTCGCACAAGGCGCAGAGCAAGCCGGGCGAGCTGTCCGGCGGCATGAAGCGGCGGCTGTCGCTGGCGCGCGCCCTCGTCAACGACCCGCGCCTGCTGATGCTGGACGAACCCACCACCGGCCTGGACCCGCAGGCCCGCCACCTGATGTGGGAGCGGCTGCAGGTGCTGCTGCAGCAGGGCAAGTCCATTTTGCTGACCACCCACTTCATGGACGAGGCCGAGCGCCTGTGCACGCGGCTGCTGGTGCTGGACCACGGGAAAAAGATCGCCGAAGGCCGGCCGCGCGAGCTGATTGCGCAGCACCTGGAGCCTGACGTGGTGGAGGTCTACGGCGTGGGCGCGCTGGCTCTCGTCGATTCGCCTCTCAGGCAAATGGCCGCGCGGGTGGAAGTCAGCGGGGAAACGGTGTTTTTCTATACGCAGAATGCGCAACCCCTGATCGCCGCCCTTGGCGCCTACCCCGCGCTGCGCACGCTGCACCGGCCGGCAAACCTTGAAGACCTCTTTCTCAAGCTCACCGGGCGGCAGATCAGGGAGGACGGCTGACATGAGCGACACCACGCCTTCCATCTGGCGGGCTCCCGCGCTGTCCATGCGCTGGTGGCCGGTGTTCCAGCGCAACCTGCTGGTGTGGCGCAAGCTGGCCATTCCCAGCCTGATCGGCAACATCGCCGAGCCGCTGATGTGGCTGCTGGCGTTCGGCTACGGCCTTGGGGCGCTGGTCGGGCAGGTAACCATCCCGGGGGCCGGGGGCGACACCAAGGTCCCCTACATCCTGTTCCTGGCCAGCGGCTCGATCTGCATGAGCGCGATGAACGCCGCCTCGTTCGAGGCGCTGTACTCCGCCTTCTCGCGCATGCATGTGCAGAAGACCTGGGACGGCATCATGAATGCGCCCGTGCTGCTGGATGACGTGGTGCTGGCCGAAATGCTGTGGGCCGGCTTCAAGGCCACCTTCAGCGTCATTGCCATCCTGCTGGTGATGCTGGCGCTGGGCATCAGCAGCAGCCCCAAGCTCATCGTGGCACTGGGCATTCTGGTGCTGGCCGGCTTCATGTTCTCCAGCATTGCGCTGATCTTCAATGCCCTGGCCAAGGGCTACGACTTCTTCACCTACTACTTCACCCTGTTCCTGACGCCGATGATGTTCCTCTCCGGCGTGTTCTTCCCGCGCGAGCAGTTGCCGCCGCTGGTGCACGCGCTCTCCGACTGGCTGCCGCTTACCAATGTGATCGAACTCGTACGACCCATGTTCATGGACCGCTGGCCCGAGCACCCGGTGCGTGGCCTGGTGATGGTGCTGGTGTATGCGGGAGTATCGTTCTGGATAGCGCTCGCGCTCACGCGCAAGCGTTTCCGTAGCTGAAAGCACGCCATGGCCAGCCCCACGCCCGCTCCCGTGCATGCTCCCGGCGCGTTGTTGCCGCCCGACTTCCTGGCCATGATGGAGCGCGGCGTCTCGGTCATTGCCGGTTCATGCGATGCGCAGGGCCGGCCCAGCGTCATGCGCGCGTTGGGCAGCATCCTGGAGGGCGGCGGGCGCACGGTCACCGTCTTCCTCTCGCGCAGGCAGTCGCGGCAGCTGCTGCTGGACGTGCAGTCTTCGGGGCGCATTGCGGTCGTCTTCAGCCAGCCATCCAGCCACCGGACCGTCCAGCTCAAGGCCACGGGCGTGGTCATCCGCAACGCCCATGAAGACGACTTGCCGGTGCTGGCGCGCTACCTCGAATCCATGGAGTACGAGATCGCGCAGGCAGGTTTCCCTCCGCGCGTCACGCGCGCAATGCTGGCCTGGGACCTGGACGACCTGGTTGCGGTCAGCTTCGAGCCCTCTCAGGCCTTTGACCAGACGCCCGGCCCCCGTGCTGGCGCCGCATTGACTTCTGGCGCAGCGTTGACCGTCGGCGGGAGCGTGTCGTGAAAGGCCCGGCGCTGGGCGACATCCGCGTCTGCCTTGAAGGCGCCGTGCCCGCCATGATGGCCACGAGCGACGCCGATGGCATGCCGAACGTGGCCTATATCTCGCAGGTGTACTACGTCGACGCGAACCATGTCGCGCTCTCGTTCCAGTTCTTCAACAAGACGCGGCAGAACATCCTGGTGCGGCCCTGGGCCACCGTGCTGGTGACCGACCCGCAGACGGCAGGCTTCTACCGCCTGCACATCCGCTACCTGCGCACTGAAACGGAAGGCCCGCTGTTCGAGGGCATGAAAGCGCAGCTCGCTGGCATTGCCTCGCACAGCGGCATGGCCAGTGTGTTCAAACTGCTGGGCTCGGACGTGTACGAGGTGCGCGAGATCGAGCGCGTGCCGGGCGACCCGCTGCCCCGGCCCCCCGCGCGATCTGGCCTGCTGGGCGCGGTACGCCGTGCCAGCGAGCAGCTCGCCCGCGCCACGGCACTGGACGAAGCACTCAACGCGGTGATGTCCACCCTCACAGGCCATCTGGGCATACGCCACGCCATGGTGCTGGCGCTGGACGCCGCCACCGGCAGGCTCTACACCGTGGCCAGCAGCGGCTACGCCACCTCCGGCGTCGGCTCCGAGATCGAGATGGGCGACGGCGTCATCGGCGTGGCTGCGCGTGAGCGCACGCCGGTGCGCATCATGCACATGACCAACGCCTACCTGTACAGCCACGCCATCCGCCGCAGCCTGCGCGCGGATGAGCCCGGCCTGGCGCTGAGCACCGACATACCCTACCCCGGCCTGCCCGAGCCGCACAGCCAGCTGGCCGTGCCCATCCTGTCGTCGGGCCGCTTGCTGGGCGTGCTGTTTGCCGAAAGCCCGGAGGAATTGCAGTTCAGCTACGAGGATGAAGATGCGTTCGTCGCAATTGCCGGGCACCTGGGCTCGGCCATGGAGCTGATGCAGGCCAGTACCGAAACTGCGGAACCTGCCGCTGCAGAGCCAGCCGTGCCCGCCGAAACGGCAGGCGCGCCGCTGGTGGTGCGCCGCTACCCGGTGAATGACAGCGTGTTCATCGACGGCAGCTACCTCATCAAGGGCGTGGCCGGCTCAATCTTCTGGAAGCTGCTGCGCGACTTTGCAGCACAGGGCCGCACGGAATTCTCCAACCGCGAGCTGCGCCTGGACCCAGCCATCCGCCTGCCCGACGTCACTGACAACCTCGAAGCGCGCCTCGTGCTGCTGCAGCGCCGGCTGGCCGAACACGGCCCGCACATCCGCATCGAGAAGACCGGGCGCGGGCGCTTCCGGCTGGCCGTCACGCGGCCGGTGGAGCTGGCCGAGGTGTCGGGCTGATCACCACGGCTCGACGAGCCCGGCCACCACCGGCAGGTCCAGCGCACGCGCCAGCTTGAGCCACTCCCGCTCGCTCAGGTGCGGGCGTACCGTGTCGATGGCAGCGGCAAATGCCGGTGCCGGCGCATGGGCCTTCATGTCGCCCATCATGGCGGCGCGTTCGGCGGGGTTCATGAACGGCACGAGCCAGCGCACTACGTACATCATCTCCTGCGGCGGGATGGACGCCACCAGCGCGTTGTGGATGTCCATGAGCTCGGCGTCGGTATAGCGGGCCCACAGCACCGCGTTGTGCGCCGTCTCTTCCACATACATGTGCTGGAAGTTCTCCGCAATAAACAGCGAAAGCTGCCGGTACAGCTCCTGCGCGGCGGCGGCACGCGCAGGCTCCGGGCAGGCCGGCAAGGCGCCGGTCAGGGCGTTCAGCCGGTCGATGTGCTGCACATGCTCTTCATGCTCATGGGCAATCCGCTCGCTGGCGCCGGGCGCGCGGGCTTCCATCGCGGCGTGGACAAAGTCATTCTCATGGCGGAGGTGGCTGGCGCAGAAGTCCAGCAGCTCCACCACCCGCTGGCAGGTCTGTGCGAGGTCCAGCGCATCGTCCGCATCCATGCGGCCGACGGCCAGAAGGGTGTCGGCCATCAAGGCGCGCAGCGCCTTGTGGATGCCGGCATACATGTCAACGCGCGGGGCGTCCTGGGTGACCGCCGCAGCGCCTGCGACAGCCTGGATTTCGGTGGAATCGTTCTTCATGATCATCTTTCCTTGGGATGGTTTGGGGTGGAAAGAAGTCTAGAAAAGCGGACGTCCCGGCGTTCCTAAAAAGAACTTATGCGAACACTAAAGAAACCTTAAACCTCACCGCACGCCGTGCGAAAACCTGCAAGGCGTGAAGTTGTTCACAGGGCTTTGGCAGCCGCCTTGATCATGTCCGCCGCCTTCTCCGCAATCATGATCACCGGTGCATTGGTATTGCCGCTGACCACGCGCGGCATGATGGACGCATCCACCACGCGCAGGCCCTGCACGCCGTGCACCCGCAGTTGCGCATCCACCACGTCCATGGGCCCGTTGCCCATGCGGCAGGTGCCCACCGGGTGGTAGATGGTGTCACCATGGTTGCGGATGAACTGCTCTATCTCCGCATCTGTCTGCGCACCTGCGGACGCCGGCAGCTCCTGGCCACGATAGCCTGCCAGCGCCGGCTGCGAGAGTATGCGCCGCATGATCTTGAAGCCGCGCACCAGGCGGTCCATGTCGTCCTTCTCGGCCAGGAAGTTCGGGTCGATCAGCGGCGGCGCCATGGGGTCGGCGCTGGCCAGCTTCAGGGTGCCGCGGCTCTTGGGCTGCAGCAGGCAGACGTGGCAGGAGTAGCCGTGGCCAAACACCGTCTTGCGGCCATGGTCAATGAGCTTGCCGACCACAAAGTGGAACTGCAGGTCGGGCGCCGTCTCTTCGTCATGGCTGCGCACAAAGCCGCCAGCCTCGGCAAAGTTGGTGGTCAGCATGCCGCTGCGGCGGCCGCGCCACTCGAATATCGCCTTGATGATGCGCCACACACCGGCCACTGAAATGCCGAAAAGTTCCTTCAACGCCGGCGCATCGACCACCTGCACCACGTCCACATGGTCATGCAGGTGCTGGCCCACGCCGGGCAGGTCGTGCACGACTGCAATGCCGTGCTCGCCAAGATGCGCGGCCGGGCCGATGCCCGAGAGCATCAGCACCTGGGGCGACTGCAGCGCGCCCGCGCACAGCAGCACTTCGCGCGCGGCCTTGATCTGCTTGATCTCGCCGCCCTGGCGGTATTCCACACCCACGGCCCGCTTGCCCTCCATGAGGATGCGGGTGGTGTGCGCGCCGGTCATCACCTGCAGGTTGGGCCGGGTGAGGCTGGGCACGAGGTAAGCCTTGGCCGCGCTGTAGCGCTCGCCGTTCTTGTGGGTCACCTGGTACATGCCGACGCCTTCCTGGCTGGCGGCATTGAAGTCGGTGTTTTCGGGGTAGCCGGCCTGCTTTGCCGCCTCTACAAACACCGGGCCATAACGGTTGGGACTGCGCAGGTCCATCACGTTGAGGGGGCCGCCGGTGGCGTGGAATTCGTCGGCGCCGCGCTCGTTGTGCTCCGAGCGCTTGAAGTACGGCAACACATCGTTCCAGCTCCAGCCGGCATTGCCTTCCGCCGCCCAGCCATCGTAGTCGGCCTGCTGGCCCCGGATGTAGATCATGGCATTGACCGAGCTGGACCCGCCCAGTACCTTGCCGCGCGGCTGATAGCCCCGGCGGCCGTTCAGGCCGGGCTGCGGCACGGTGGCAAAGCCCCAGTTGGCCTGGCCGTTTTTGGCCAGCACGCCCAGGCCGGCAGGGCAATGGATAAGGATGCTGCTGTCCACCGGGCCGGCTTCCAGCAGGGTGACATGAACCGAGGGGTCTTCGCTGAGCCGGGCGGCCAGCACGCAGCCGGCGGAACCGCCGCCGATGATGATGTAGTCTGGTTGTTGCATTCTGTCTCCGGCCCCCTGAATCAGGATCGTTATGGGGCAGTTCAGGCACCATACAACGAATATCGGGCTGGCCCGTAAGGTGCTTGTACTATTCCGGTTGTTTCCAGGAGTACGAAAAATGGGTATTGCAACGGTTGGGATCATCGGCGCGGGCACCATGGGCAACGGGATTGCCCAGGCCTGCGCAGTGGCAGGCATCAAGGCGGTGATGGTGGACGTGTCCGAAGCGGCCGTCGCCAGGGGCATTGCAACGGTGGGGGGCAGCCTGGACAGGCTGGTCCGCAAGGAAAAGCTCTCCGAGGCCGACAAGGCCGGCATCCTCGCCCGCATCCAGGGCAGCACGAGCTACGACGACCTGAAGGCGGCGGACATCGTCATCGAGGCCGCCACCGAGAACTACGAGCTCAAGCTCAGGATATTGAAGCAGGTGGACGCACTGGTGGCGCCGGAGGTCATCCTGGCGTCCAACACCTCGTCTATTTCCATCACCAAGCTGGCGGCGGCCACCGGGCGTGCCGACCGCTTCATCGGTATGCACTTCTTCAACCCGGTGCCCATGATGGCGCTGGTGGAGATCATCCGCGGGCTGCAGACCAGCGACGAGACGCACGACGCCGTCAAGGCGCTGGCCCAGGCGCTGGGCAAGTCGCCCATCACGGTGAAGAACGCGCCGGGCTTCGTGGTCAACCGCATCCTGGTGCCGATGATCAACGAGGCTTTCTTCGTGCTGGCCGAAGGCATTGCCACGGCGGACGACATAGACGCCGGCATGAAGCTCGGCTGCAACCAGCCCATCGGCCCGCTGGCGCTGGCCGACATGATTGGCCTGGATGTGTGCCTGGCCGTCATGGATGTGTATCTGGCCGAGTTTGGCGACTCCAAATACCGGGCATGCCCGCTGCTGCGCGAGATGGTGGCTGCGGGCCGACTGGGCCGCAAGACGGGTCAAGGCGTCTACAGTTACTGAGCGCTGACTTTCATCGTCGCGGAGGCAGACCATGTCGTCCACCCTGACCATCACCGGGAGCCCTCCCGGCGAAGAGCCGGCGCAACTGAGGCTGAGCCATTCTCTGGCGCAGGTTCCGCCGGAGAGGCCGGTTGATGCGGCCGGGGTGACAGCGCCGGTTGCCCCGGCCGAGCCGCCTGCCGCACGCACTGGCGCAATCGGCCCCGCCCAGGCGGACACCCTCACCCGGCCGGCAGAAGGCCTTCCGCCGGCCAACGACACACTCGGCACGCTGGGCCAGAGGACGGCCGCCAGCAGCACCGGCCTGATTTCATTGACCGTGGGCCTGGGCGGCATCGCCCTGCTCACCAGCATGGGCTGGATGATGGAACGGCGGCGGCGCAGGCATGAAGAAGATTCCGTGCTCTGGGCCGATGTGCAGCCGGCCAGCGGGCCGTCGTCGTCCATCGTCACCCGGGTCAACAGCCTGGACGA
>CAZFKW010000088.1:0-11630 GCA_964519795.1 uncultured Ramlibacter sp.
TGTGCGGCGCCAACATGAACTTCGACCGGCTGCGCTTCGTGGCCGAGCGCGCCGAGGTCGGCGAAGAACGCGAGGCGCTGTTCGCCGTGACCATCCCCGAGGAGCGCGGCAGCTTCAAGCGGTTCTGCGCGCTCATCGGCGACCTGCCCGGCGGGCCACGCAATGTGACGGAGTTCAACTACCGCATCAGCGACTCGGCGCGCGCGCATGTCTTTGTGGGCCTCACCACCCACGGCAAGGGCGAGTCGCCAAAGATCACCGCGAACTTCAGCAAGCACGGCTTCCAGGCGCTGGACCTGACGCACGACGAACTGGCCAAGGAGCATATCCGCCACATGGTCGGCGGCAGCTCCGCCCTGGCGCGCGATGAGCGGCTTCTGCGCTTCATCTTTCCGGAGCGGCCCGGTGCACTGATGAAATTCCTGTCGGCCATGCGGCCCGGCTGGAACATCAGCCTGTTCCACTACCGCAACCAGGGCGCAGATTACGGACGCATTCTTGTTGGCCTGCAGGTTCCTGCGGCCGACGACAAGGCCTTCAGCCAGTTCCTTGACACGCTTGGCTATCCGTATGTCGAGGAGACTGCGAACCCGGTCTACCGGCTATTCCTTCAAGCGTAGCGTCCCATGTCCACTGCTGCGGCCTCCCCAGCCTTCCGCACCGGCCACAGGCCGGGACGGCAGCAACCTGGACAGCTACCGGACCTGCCCATTGGCCCCCGCCCGCAGGGAGGAAGGCGTTTGCAAACGCCGCCGCGCATCGGCAGACGGACTTGAAGCCGGGCCGGACATGCCGGGCGCATTCGGCACTGTGGCGGGCGGACGTGGCGGAACAACCCGCGGAGCAGGCGGCGCGACGTAACGCGCAGGCGCAGGCGCGCTGACGCCCGCAGCGACTCCGGCTGCGCCGGGTTGCGCCATCTCAAGGGTCATGACCGCAGGCTCGTTGACTGAAGGCGCCAGCACGGCGATGCGCGGACCCACCGACTGCAGGACATACCCGATATCCACCGCCGCACCCACCCGGAAAGGCTTCGCGGGCTTGCCGTCCACGGCAATCAACGCTGTTCCTGTTCTTGACGCTCCGGCTACCACGCCCACAAGGGTGAAGCGGCTGGAAGCGCTGGCCACAGGCGCAGCTGCCACGGGGGCATCGGTAGCGCCGAGCAATCGCGCAACCTTGAGCGGGTCAATCTGCGGGGCCGATGCAGAAGACACGACAGCCGCAGCCGGACCGGGCGGTGGCGCACCGAGCTTGAAGCCCCAATAGGCTACGCTGGCAGCAGCAAACGCCCAGGCACTGAATGTTGCAAGGCGCAAACCCCACCTGCTTTGCGGATTCGTCGGCATGTGGGGATTATCATTCAGCGCAGTCCCTGCCATTCCCTATGCACGACATGAACCTACTCAAGAATTCCCGGCAACGCGGCTTTACCCTCATCGAACTCATGGTGGTGCTCGTCATCATCGGGGTGCTGGCCGCCCTCATCGTGCCCAATGTGCTGGATCGCGCGGACGATGCCCGCGCCACTGCCGCCAAGACCGATGTCAACAACGTCATGCAGGCGCTCAAGCTGTACCGCCTGGACAACCAGCGTTACCCAACCGCTGAACAGGGGCTGCAGGCCCTGATCGCCAAGCCCACGAGCGGCCCGATTCCGACCAACTGGAAGCCGTATCTTGAAAAGTTGCCCAACGACCCCTGGGGCCGGCCGTACCAGTACCTGAACCCGGGCATCAAGGGCGAGATCGACGTCATGTCCTTTGGCGCCGACGGCCAGCCTGCCGGTGAGGGCAAAAATGCAGACATCGGCAGCTGGCAATGACAGTTCGGCTGGCGCCGCTGCGCCGCCCCGCAAGGGCGCGCGCGGCTTCACGCTGATCGAACTGCTGGTTGTCATCTCCATCATCGCCATCGCCAGCGCCGGCGTGAGCTTTGCCATGCGCGACTCGGCTCAGACGCAGCTGGAGCGCGAAGCCCAGCGGCTGGCGGCATTGCTTGAGTCGGCGCGGGCCCAGTCCCGCTCCAGCGGCGTTCCGGTGCGCTGGCAGACCACGACGGACGGGTTCCGGTTTGACGGGCTGCCGGCCAATGCCCTGCCGCACAACTGGATGGGCGCAGACACGACAGCACGCATCACAAGCGTGGCCACGCAAGGCCAGCCGGGGCTGCAGCTGGGCCCGGAACCCATCATCGGCAAGCAGTCCGTCGTGCTCAGCGCGGGCACAACCGGGCGCTCGCTGCGCATCGCAACAGACGGCCTGCGGCCGTTCGCCGTCGAGGCAGCAGACCAGCCATGAATCGTGCTTCGGGCTTCACGCTGATTGAAATCCTCGTGGCGCTGGGCATTGTGGCTATCGCACTGACTGCCGGCCTGCAGGCCACCGCCGGGCTGACCCACAATGCACAGCGGCAGGCTGACACCCTGCTGGCCCACATCTGCGCCGAAAACGAGCTGGCCAAGGCACGCCTGTCGCGACAGATGCCCGGGGTGGGCGACAGCAGCGTGGCCTGCGAGCAGGCAGGCACCACCTATAACGTCACGATCTCCGTGAGGCCCACGCCCAATCCAAGCTTCAGGCGGGTCGATGCCCAGGTCTTTGACGGCGCCTCGCCCATCCTGCGAATCTCCACCGTGGTTGGACGGTACTGATGCGCGCTTATCGCCGCCAGGCACGCGGCTTTACCCTCATCGAGCTGATGGTTGCCATTTCCGTCATGGCGATGCTGGCCGTGCTGAGCTGGCGCGGCCTGGATGGCATGGCCAGGGCCCAGGCCCAGACCCAGGCCCGGGCTGACGAGGTACTGACACTGCAATCCGGCCTTGCCCAATGGGGCGCCGACCTGGATTCCGTCGTGCAGGTGCCGCAAGTCAACGCCATCGACTGGGACGGCCGCGCGCTGCGCATGACCCGGCGCAGCACAGCCTCCCCCTATGACGGCCTGCTCGTGGTCGCCTGGTCGCGCCGCAATATCGATGGCGCAGGCAAATGGCTGCGCTGGCAGTCCCCGCTTTTGCGCTCACGCGGTGAATTGCAGGAAGCCTGGGACCGCGCAGCCCGCTGGGCACAGAACCCGGGTGACGAGGAAATCCGGCGCGAAGTGGTCATCTCGGGGCTTCAGGAGTGGCAGGTCTTCTATTTCCGCAGCGACGCCTGGACCAATCCACTCTCAAGCGGCGCCAGCACCACAGCCACCCCGGCCGCAGCAGTCCAGGCCGCCAATGTCCCGACAATCCCCGACGGCGTGCGGGTCGTGCTCACACTTCCGGCGGGACAGGCCTTGAGTGGCGTGATCACCCGTGACTGGGTTCGCCCGACAGTGGGAGGCGGAAAGTCATGAAGCTGCGCCAGTCAGGCGCCGCCTTGCTGGCGGCCATGCTCACTGTCACGCTGGTCGCGACGTTTGCAGCGGCAGCCATGTGGCAACAGTGGCGCAGTGTCGAGGTCGAGACGGCCGAACGCTCACGCGTCCAGGCATCCTGGGTTCTTACTGGCGCCCTGGACTGGGCGCGCCTTATCCTGCGCGAGGATGCGCGTTCCGGCGGTGCCGACCACCTGGCCGAGCCCTGGGCGGTACCGCTCCAGGAAGCCCGCCTGTCCACATTCCTTTCGGCCGACACGCCTGGCTCGGGTGATACCACCGACGACACGACCGAAGCCTTCATGTCCGGCCAGATCAACGACCTGCAGGCACGCCTGAATGTCTTCAACCTGGTGGAGAACGGCCAGCTATCAGAGCCTGCCTACCGCAGCTTTGCCAAGCTGTTCGGGCTGTTGGGCCTGCCACCGCAGCAGCTGGCCACGCTGGCGGAGAACCTGCGGTTTGCCGCGGACAGCAGCGCCGACAACCGCTCAAGCCCTCTGGCGCCCCTGATGCCGCAGCGGGTGGAGCAACTCATCTGGGTGGGCCTTTCGCCGCAAACGGTCGCGCAGTTGCAGCCCTACGTCACGCTGCTGCCGGTACGCACGCCGGTCAACCTCAACACGGCCCCCGTCGAAGTTATCTACGCGACCGTGCCTTCACTTGAGATGGCAGACGCGCAACGCATCGTGGCCGAGCGTGAGGGCGCGCACTTCCGCACGGTGGGAGAGGCCGGCAAGATGGCCGGGGATATCGCCGGCCAGTTCAGCGATGGCCAGCACAGCGTGGCATCGCGCTTCTTCGAGGTGCGCGGCCGGTTGCGGCTGGACAAGACCGTCGTCGAGGAGCGCTCTGTGGTGCAGCGTGACGGCATGACGGTGACGACCCTGCTGCGCGAACGCACAACGCCGGTTGAAGCCTTTGCAGGCCTTGCGGCAGCGCAGCCGGAAACCGGCCCGCGCTGAGGCAATGCACCTCTCTACAATGGCCGCCAATCCTCCATGACCACGCTGATCCTCAACCTTCCCATGCCGCGCGACGGCGCAGTGCCCGAGTACAGCTATGTGCTCACGCCCGACGGGCGCACGCTTGCGGCGCATGCCAGCGCGCCTGCCGCCTTGTTGCCCGCGCCGGGCGGGGAAGTCGTCGCCGTGGTGCCCGCGCGCGCGCTGTCATGGCACCTGGTCGAGTTGCCCAAAGGCAGCACCAGCAGTGCCAGCCGCCTGCGCGCAGTGCTCGAAGGCCTGCTGGAAGAGCGCCTGCTGGACGAACCGCAGACCCTGCACTTTGCGCTGGAACCCGGTGCACGGCCAGGCGCTGCCTCCTGGGTCGCCGCCTGTGACAGGGCCTGGCTGCGCGCTTCGCTGCAAGCGCTTGAAGGCGCGGGCCGCCGCGTGTCCCGGATCGTTCCCGAGTTCGCGCCCGATGTCGCCGGCTCGGGCGACATCGGGCTGCATGTTGTCGGCGAACCTGACGACGCCTGGCTCGTCACGACCCATTCCGGCGGCGTCATTGCCGTGCCGCTGGGAGCGTCCGGCCAGCCGCTGGCGCATCTTGCACAGCAGGCGGACGGCCTCCCGGAAGATGCCAGTGTCATCGCGGAGCCGGCGGTTGCTGCGCTGGCCGAGCAGGTGCTCCAGCGCAAAGTCACCATCCGGCAGGCCGCGCAGCGCAGCCTGCTGGCCGCACAGTCGAACTGGGACCTGGCGCAGTTCGACCTGGCATCCACGGGTGGCTCGCGTGCAGCCAAAAGGTTTGCAGCACTGTGGCGCGACCTGGTCTCAGCGCCCCAATGGCGTGCGGCCCGCTGGGGCGTCGCCGTGCTGGTGGTTGCGAACCTGCTGGGCCTCAATGCGTGGGCGTGGAAAGAACAATCCGCTCTGGAAGCAAAGCGCGGCGAGGTCCGCAACATCCTCACGCAGGCGTTTCCCGGCGTCAAGGTCGTGGTCGACGCCCCTGTCCAGATGGAGCGTGAAGTCGCCTTGCTGCGCCAGGCGACGGGCATAGCATCGGGCAATGACCTTGAATCCATGCTCGGCGCATTGAGCATGGCTGCGCCGCCCGGGCGCCCCGTGACCGGTATCGAGTTCAGCGCAGGCGAGGGGCGTTTCAAAGGCTTGGGCCTGGCCGGCCAGGAGGCAACGGGCGTGATCGCAAGCCTGCGCACGCTGGGCTTTGCCGCCCGCCTTGAAGGCGACAGCCTCGTCATCAGGCAGGAGGCCCCGCGATGAGACTGCCCCCCGCCGTGCAGGCCCGCTGGGAAATCCTGGCCGCCCGCGAGAAAACGCTGGTGCTGGCGGCCTGCGTACTTGTCGCGCTGGCCCTGTGTTGGTGGGTCATCATCGGCCCGGCCGTTCAGACGTTACGGGTGTCGGCGGCACAACACCGGGCACTGGATGCCCAACTCCAGCAGATGAAGGCCCTGGCCGCCCAGGCGCAGGCACTGCAGTCCCAACCGAAAGCAGGGTTTGACGAAGCCTTGCGGGCGTTGGAGGGCACGACCCGGCAGCGCCTGGGAACCGGCGCACAGCTCTCCGTCGTCGGCGATCGCGCCACCCTCACCCTGCGCGGCGTGCCGGCCGACGCTCTGGGCCAATGGCTGGCGCAGACCCGCATCAACGCACGCGCCCTGCCCTCGGAGGTACGGCTGGTGCGCAACCCCGCCCCTGGCAGCAGCCGCTGGGACGGCACGCTGGTACTCAGCCTGCCGCCGCGCTGAAGCGAAAGTACGGCACGTGGCACGGCTGAAACCCTCGCGCCCCTTCGCAGTGCCGTGGCTGTGGGCGATCTCCGGTGGCGTCACCGGCCTGCTCGCCGCCCTCGTGTTTTTTGCGCCGGCGCGGTGGCTGGCCGCCGGGCTGGAAGACGCCACATCCGGCCATCTGGTGCTTGCGCAGCCACGCGGCACGGTCTGGGACGGTACGGCGCAGCTCGTGCTGTCCGGCGGGGAGGGCAGCCGGGATGCCGTTGCCCTGCCAGGCCATGTGCACTGGCAGCTGCGTCCGGCATGGACCGGCCTGACCGTCAGCATTGAACTGCCCTGCTGCGCGCCGCAGCCGATCGGGATGAGGGTCGCGTTGAACCTGGGCGGCGCCCGCATCACCGTCAACAATGGCGCGTCCCGATGGCCGGCAGCCATGCTGGCCGGTCTGGGCACGCCGTGGAACACATTGCAGCCGGAGGGCACCCTGGCCCTGTCCACCGAAAGCCTTTCAGTAGAATGGATTGAAGGCCGCCTCATCATGGCCGGGCGCGCGCAACTCGAGGCCAGCCAGATCTCCTCGCGCCTGTCCACGCTGAGGCCCATGGGAAGCTACCGCTTCACGCTCAATGGAGGCACTACGTCAACGCTTCAACTCGAAACGATCGAAGGCAGCCTGCAACTCACCGGCAGTGGCCGCTGGGTCGGTTCACGGCTGCGCTTTGACGGTGTGGCCGCGGCCGCGCCCGAGCGCGAGGCCGCCCTGTCCAATCTCCTGAACATCATCGGGCGGCGCAGCGGCCCCCGCTCCATCATTACCGTGGGTTAGCCATGAAATTCCGCCTCGCCACACTTTCCATCGCCGCCAGCGCCCTGTTCATGGGCGCAGCGGCAGTCCATGCGCAAAGGGCCGGCGAACCGATCACGCTCAACTTCGCCAACGCCGAGATCGAGGCTGTGGCCCGGGCCATGGCCTCCATCACCGGCCGCAACGTGGTGGTGGACCCGCGCGTCAAGGGCACGATGAACCTGGTCACCGAAAGACCCGTCCCTGCGGGGGTTGCCTTCAACCAGTTCCTGGCAACGCTGCGCCTGCAGGGCTATGCCGTGGTTGAGGCTGGCGGCCTGTACAAGGTCGTGCCTGAGGCCGATGCCAAGCTCCAGGGCGGCTCGGTGTCCATTGCAACGCCCACCGGCGGTGCAGGGGCTGCCAACCAGATCGTCACCCAGATCTTCAGACTCAACTACGAGACGGCAAACAACCTCGTGCCGGTGCTGCGCCCGCTGATCAGCCCGAACAACACCATCAACGTCAACCCCGGCAACAACTCGCTGATCATCACCGACTACGCTGACAACCTGCAGCGGCTGTCGCGCATCATCGCGGCGCTGGACATCTCCAATGCCACCGATGTCGAGGTCATTTCACTGCGGCATGCGCTGGCATCCGATCTTGCACCGCTGGTCACCCGCCTGGTGGAAGCATCGGGGACCGGGGCCGCGCCGCAGGGCCAGGCCGACACCTCTTTCAAGACCACGGTCATCGCCGAGCCGCGCAGCAATGCACTCATCGCGCGCGCCGCCAACCCCGCGCGGCTGGCCCTGGTCCGGTCCCTGGTAGCCAAGCTCGACCAGCCGACCTCGCAGAGCGCGTCGGGCAACATCTATGTGGTCTACCTGAAGAATGCCGATGCCACCAAGCTGGCGGTAAGCCTGCGTGCAGCGCTGGCGGGCAACGCTGCAAGCCCCGCAGGTGGCGGTGCCACAACAACATCTGCGCCAGCAACACCTGCCCAGGCCAGCACCGCCGGCAGCAATGCCGCCACCTCCCCCATCCAGGCCAGCGCCCAGCCGTCCACCGGCGGGCAGATCCAGGCCGACCCGGCGACCAACTCGCTCATCATCACGGCGCCCGAGCCGCAGTACCGCCAGTTGCGCGCGGTCATCGACAAGCTTGATGCCCGGCGTGCCCAGGTGTTCGTTGAAAGCCTGATTGCTGAAGTCAATGCCGACAAGGCGGCCGAGTTCGGCATCCAGTGGCAGGGCATTGCCGGCAACCGGGGCGACCGCAACATCGGCGTGCTGGGCACCAACTTCAGCATCGGCGGGCAGAACATCTTCACTCTGGCCACGCAGGCGGCCACCGGCGGCGCGGCTCCTTCAACCGGCGCGAACTTCGGCCTGGTCCGCAACACCAACGGCATCTACGTACTGGGCTTCCTCGCCCGCTTCCTGCAGAGCAACGGCGACGGCAACATCCTGTCCACGCCCAACCTGCTGACGCTGGACAACGAAGAGGCCAAGATCGTCATTGGCCAGAACGTTCCCTTCGTCACCGGCCAGTACACCAACAACAATTCCGCATCCGGCTCGGTCAACCCGTTCCAGACGGTGGAGCGCAAGGACGTCGGCATCACGTTGCGCGTCAAGCCGCAGATCAGCGAGAACGGCACCGTCAAGATGCAGATATTCCAGGAAGTCTCCAGCGTGCAGGCTTCCTCGATCAACTCCGCCACCGGCCTCATCACCAACAAGCGGTCCATCGAATCCAATGTGCTGGTCGACGACGGCGCGATCGTCGTGCTGGGCGGGCTGCTGCAGGACGAGTATTCGGGCAACCAGGAAAAGGTGCCTGTGGTGGGTGACGTCCCGATCTTCGGCAACCTGTTCAGGAGCGAAACGCGCAGCCGCCGCAAGACCAACCTGATGGTGTTCCTGCGCCCGGTCGTGGTCCGCGACGCGGGCGCCACAGACACGCTGTCCATGGACCGCTATGACCTCATGCGACTGCAGCAGCTCTCGGCACAACCCCTGGAGAGCAAGGTTGTGCCTGTCAATGAGGCACCCTCACTGCCGCCCCCCGGGGTCCTGAAGGCCGCCCCGAACGTAGGCATGCCCGGCACTCCGCTGAAGTAGGCGACGACGCCATGCGCTATCCACTTCCCTATGCATTTGCACGCACCCACCAGCTGCTGCTGGAGGACGATGGCGCCGACCTGACCCTGTGGCATGCCGATGGCCCCGCGCAGAGCGCCTGGACCGAGGTCATGCGCAAGTACGCGGTGCGCTCGGTGCAGCAGGCCAGGGCCGCCGACATCGCCCAGCGCATCAGCGCCGCCTATGCTCAGGGCGAGTCCAGTGCCGCCACCGTGGTGAGCGAGGTCGAGAATGACGCCGACCTCTCGCGCATGATGCAGGACCTGCCTGCCGTGGAAGACCTGCTAGAGACGTCCGACGACGCGCCCATCATCCGCATGCTCAATGCATTGCTGACCCAGGCCGCGCGCGATGGCGCCAGCGACATCCACATCGAGCCCTATGAGCGCCACTCAAGCGTGCGCTTCCGCGTCGACGGAACACTGCGCGAAGTCGTGCAACCCAACCGCGCGCTCCATGCGGCGCTGATTTCCCGCCTGAAGATCATGGCCGAGCTCGACATCTCGGAAAAGCGCCTTCCGCAGGACGGCCGCATCTCGCTGCGCATCGGCACCCGTGCAGTGGACGTGCGGGTCAGCACGCTGCCCAGCGCCCATGGCGAGCGTGCCGTGCTCCGCCTGCTGGACAAGAGCGGCGCCAAGTTGAGCCTGGAGTCGGTCGGCATGGAGGGCGAGACGCTGCGCCGCTTTGTGGACCTGATCGCGCAGCCGCACGGCATCATCCTGGTGACAGGCCCGACCGGCTCTGGCAAGACCACCACGCTCTATGCGGCGCTCAGCCGGCTGGACGCCGGCAGCGGCAACATCATGACGGTGGAAGACCCGATTGAGTACGAACTGCCCGGCGTCGGCCAGACGCAGGTCAATGCAAAGATCGACCTGACCTTTGCCAAGGCGCTGCGCGCCATCCTGCGGCAGGACCCGGATGTGATCATGATCGGGGAGATCCGCGACTTTGAAACCGCGCAGATCGCCATCCAGGCGTCCCTCACAGGCCATCTGGTGCTGGCCACGCTGCACACCAACGATGCCGCCAGCGCGGTGACGCGCCTGACCGACATGGGCGTGGAGCCGTTCCTGCTGAGCTCTTCATTGCTCGGTGCGCTGGCACAGCGCCTGGTGCGCAAGCTCTGCGAGCATTGCAAGGTGGAAACGAACGGCGCCTGGACAGCACCCGGCTGCAGCCATTGCGGCATGAGCGGATACCAGGGCCGAACCGGTGTTTTTGAACTGCTGGTGACCGACGATGCCATCCGTGCGCAGATCCACAACCGCGCCTCTGAAGCTGATATCCGCAATGCCGCACTTGCAGCGGGCATGACGCTGATGCGCGATGACGGGGAGCGGCTCGTGGCCGCCGGCATCACCTCGCGCGAAGAACTTGTCCGCGTGACGCGGGACTGATTCCAGAACCATGCCCGCGTACACGTTCGAAGCGCTTGACGCCCAGGGCCAGACCCGAAAGGGCGTCATGGAGGCCGACACCGCCCGCGCCGCACGCGGCATGCTCCGCGGGCAGTCGCTGGTGCCCCTGGTGGTTGAGCCCGTCGGCGCTGGTGGTGATGCCGGTACGAGCGGCTTCAGCCTCAACCGCAAGCTCTTCGTCGGCCGTGTGTTCAATGCCACGGGTCTCGCCATCTGGACCCGACAGATCGCCGGGCTCGTGTCATCCGGACTGCCGCTTGAGCGCGCGCTGACCGCGCTCACCGACGAAGCCGAAGATGAGCGCCAGCGCAACCTGGTCGCGGCCCTGCGTGCCGAAGTCAATGCCGGCGCCAGCTTTGCCAAGGCGTTGTCGCAGCACCCCGGCGAGTTCTCGGACATCTACATTGCCGTAATCGGCGCCGGCGAGCACAGCGGCAACCTGGGCCTCGTGCTGGAGCGGCTGGCAGACGATCTTGAGGAGCGGCAGGCGCTCAAGGCCAAACTCGTGGGCGCAGCGCTCTACCCGGCCATCGTCACCATTGTGGCCATCGTGATCGTGCTGTTCCTCGTCGGCTATGTAGTGCCGCAGGTGGCCAACGTGTTCGCCGGCAGCAAGCGGACCCTGCCCTTCCTCACAGTCGCCATGATGTCTGTGAGCGGCTTTGTTCGCGACTATGGCTGGGCGGTGCTGGGAGCTTGTGTACTTGCCGGTCTGGCGCTCCGGTTCGCCCTCAAGGGCGAAGCCTTCCGCCAGCGCTTTGACGCAGGCTGGCTGACCCTGCCCATCATTGGCAAGCTCTCGCGCGGCTACAACGCGGCGCGCTTTGCCAGTACGCTGGCGATGCTGGCGGCGGCGGGAGTGCCCATCCTCAAGGCTTTACAGGCCGCTGCCGAAACGCTGGGCAACCGCGCGATGCGTGCGGATGCACTGGACGCGCTGGTGCTGGTGCGCGAAGGCGCACCACTGGCCTCGGCCATGCAGCAAAAAAGGCGCTTTCCCGGCCTGCTGGCCATGTTCGCCCGGCTGGGCGAGCAGACGGGCACCTTGCCACTGATGCTGCAGCGCGCTGCCGCGCAGCTGAGCACTGAAGTGCAGCGCCGTGCGATGCAGCTGGCCACCATCCTGGAGCCGCTGCTGATCGTGGCCATGGGCGGCGTGGTGATGCTGATCGTGCTGGCGGTGCTGCTGCCGATCATCCAGCTCA
>CAZFKW010000089.1:0-2192 GCA_964519795.1 uncultured Ramlibacter sp.
ATCTCGGACTTGAGGTGGGCGAGGGCGTCATCAGACATGCGGGGCTCCGGTTCCAATCGATGAGAACCTGCCGCCATCCACCCAAATGGTGAAGGCGGCAGACCGTGCGAGTTGGCGGGCCGGGTTCGCACCGGCAGCCCCTTGCGGGACTCCCGCACGGCCCGCCTAATAGGGTGCCGTGCATGCCGTACGGAAACCCCAAGCGACCCTTGCGGGGTTGGTCGGAAGTACGGCGCGAACCGGGCCGCCAAGCCCGTATCTCTTTGCGAGACGGGATGAGTTTAACGGGTGTTGAAGACCGGATTTGCCCCGACATTCAGTCGCAACTGTCACAGGTCACGCACGGCACCGAGTGGCAGTGCAGATCAGGCCTTGAAAAAAATAGATGCTGCATACGCGCGATACCTGTCACCATGGCCCTTCACCCTCCCTCCAACGAAAGCTCATATCGACATCTATATCTGGTGCGCCATCGGCGCAGCCCTTGGCTGGCTTGCCGGCACGATGAAGGGCAATGCCACGCGCACGACCCGGATCGAGGATGTGCTTGTGGGTGTGTTCGGCGCCTTCATCGGCGCCGAGTTTGTCTCCGGCATGCTGCACGCCAAAGGCACACCGGACTTCGGCTTTGGCGCCAAATTCGGGCTGGCAGTTGTCGGCGCCGTGGTGGCGCTGGGCTTGCTGATCCTGATGCGCCGCTCGGTGGGGCCGCTACGCCCGGGCAAGAAGCGCGCAGACCGGGGCTGAAGTATCTGAAGGGCTTGCCACTGCCTGAATTTGACTTGGATTCGTCAATGTCATAACATACAAACATAGATGTATGAGGCTCCTGTTCAAGTGGAGCCAGGAAGGGCTACAACATGTCCGTTCACACTTTTTCCAGCCGCGATTTCACCCGTGACGTGGGCGCAGCCAAGCGAGCTGCCGGCAAGGGGCCTGTGTTCATTACTGACCGCGGTCGTCCTGCCTTCGCGTTGCTGAAGATTGAAGACTATTACCATCTGGCAGGCCAGCAGGACGCGTCGCTGCTTGATGTCATGGATGCCATCCCGTCAGGGGATGGCATTGAGTTCGACCCGCCCCGTCTGAAGATCGGACTGCGACCTGCTGATCTTGATTGAGGTCTGAGCGGATGTACGTTCTGGACACCAACGTCATTTCCGAGCTGCGTCATGGCAAGCCTCGTCAATCTCCCCACGTGCGCAACTGGGCAGCTGGGCAACCTGCAAGCCGGCTCTTTCTTTCCGCCATCTGCATTCTCGAGCTGGAACGAGGCGTCGTAACGCTTGAGCGCAAGACACCTCCGCAGGGGAGCGCGCTGCGCGCCTGGTTGACCGGCGTGCGGGCGACTTTCGCAGGCAGAATTTTGCCTTTCAATGAGCACGCTGCCACGCTCTGTGCAGGGATGCACTTCCCCAACCAGCGATCGGAGCGTGACGCCATGATTGCAGCGACTGCGCTTGAACATCGCATGACGGTTGTCACCCGCAATCTGGCTGACTTTGAAGGCACGGGCGTACAGCTGATCAATCCGTTTGCAAGTTAAACCGGCATAGGCTCATCACGGTCACCGAGCCTCCAGACCGTGTCCCTCAGCCTTCGTTCCAAGACGTTTCACAGCGCGTTTCACTTGTTCCAATGCCACGTCCGCAGAGCGGTAGCAAGTATCTATTCCTCTTTAAAAACATGGGGTTAGCCTCAGCCCATGCCATGGCATGAAGCGTGCATTGTCGTTCGGGCGATTCATCCCCCAGAACATACGGAGACATACACCATGAAATTCCTGAAGCACCTCGTGGCCACAGCGCTGGTCGTCGCCTGCGGCGTCGCCGCCGCGCAGACCTGGCCCACCAAACCTGTTCGCATCGTCGTAGGTTATGGCGCAGGCGGCCCGGGCGACATCATTGCGCGTGCCCTGGCCGTCAAGCTGGGCGCAGCCTGGGGTCAGCCCGTGGTCGTGGACAACAAGCCCGGCGCCAACGAGATCATTGCCGCGCTGGACGTGATCAAGCAGCCGGCAGACGGCCATACGCTGATCCTCGGCACCGATGCGCTCTATTCGTTCAACAAGCTGATCCGCAGCAAACCCGGCTACGACGCCGAGAAAGACCTTGCGCCCATCGGCCGCGTCGGGCACTCGCCGCTTGGTGTATTCGTGCGGCCGGACTTCCCGGCCAAGGACATGAAGGAGT
>CAZFKW010000089.1:2202-7675 GCA_964519795.1 uncultured Ramlibacter sp.
CCGGTGAAGACGCTTCCGGAGCTCGTGGCCCTCGTCAAGGCCAACCCTGGCAAGCTGAATTACGCGTCCACCGGGGTTGGGGGCATCACGCACCTGGCCGTATCATGGATGAGCAAGCTCTACGGGCTGGACATGGTGCAGACGCCCTACAACGCCGTGCCATTGCTGATGGGGGACCTGAGTTCGGGCCGTACCGACATGACGATGCTGGCCGCCGGCCCGTTGATGCCTTTTGTCAACTCCGGCAAGCTGCGCGCGCTGGCTGTGGCCGGTCCGACACGTGTGGCCATTGCCCCAAATGTGCCGACGTTTGCAGAGTCGGGCTACCCGGAGTACGAGTCGTTTTTCTACATGGCGCTCGCAGCCCCGGCCGGAACGCCGCCCGCCGTGCTCAGCAAGATTTCCACCGACGTCATTGCCGCGTTGAAAACCGAAGACATGGCCAAGGCGCTGACCAATGTCGGTTTCCAGGCTGTGGGTGAAACGCCTGCGCAGTTCGCCGCCTTCCTTGTCAAGGACCGCGCCAACGCCGCAGACCGCGTGAAGGCAGCCAACGTCAAGATGGAATGACGGCGGGGAGCAGCAGCAAGATGTCATCCCCCGAAAGAAAGATGGCATTGGGCGTGTTCGCACGAGCCAATGGCCACCACGAGGGCGCCTGGCGGCTGCCGTCATCGCCCACCGGGCCTGAGCTGGACTTCCACGGCTTCTGGCTGGGCCTGGCGCAGCTGGCGGAAAACGCCTGTTTTGACCTGTTCTTCCTGGCCGACGTGGATGGCCTGCGAGGGTCCGAAGCGGACCTTGCCGCACTGAGCCACGACCCGGCGCGCTACATATCCCAGTTCGAGCCGATGACGCTGCTGTCGGCGCTGGCTGTGACGACAAGGAACATCGGCCTGGCCGGTACCGCCTCCACCACCTACAACGAGCCCTACCATGTGGCCCGCAAGTTCGCGTCCATCGACCACCTGAGCGGTGGGCGGGCCGCGTGGAACATCGTCACTTCTTCCGTGCAGGCCACGGCCGCCAACTTCGGCAAGGACAAGCACCTTGCGCACGATGCGCGCTACCGCCAGGCGCACGAATTTGTGGCTGTGGTGAAGGGCCTGTGGGACAGCTACGAGGACGATGCCTTCCTGCGCGACAAGGACTCGGGCCTGTTCTTCGACACCGCCAGGCTGCATTACCTGAACCACAAGGGCGAGCACCTGGCCGTCAAGGGTCCGCTCAACCTCGCTCGCCCGGTGCAGGGCCACCCGGTGCTCATCCAGGCCGGCGCGTCCGAACCCGGCAAGGCACTGGCGGCCGAAGTGGCCGACATCATCTTCGGCTCGTCCGGCTCCCTGGAGGGTGCCAGGGCTTTCTACTCCGACGTGAAGGCGCGCGCGGCGAAGAATGGCCGGGACCCGGACGCCGTGATCGTGATGCCCGGCCTGTTCACCGTGATTGGCCGCACGACCGAAGAGGCACAGGAGAAAAACGCCAGGCTGCTGTCGCTCGTTCACCCGGAAGTGGGCTTCTCACTGCTGGAGGAATTGCTGGGTGTGAGTCTGCGCGACTACCCTGTGGACGGCCCGCTGCCCGAAGACCTTCCACCGACCAACCAGCAGAAAGCACTGAGGGAGCGGCTGGTGGAGACGGCCCGGCGCGAGAAGCTGACCATCCGCCAGCTCTATACGCGGCAGATCGGCTCGCACGGCGTCCACAGCATCGTCGGCTCGCCCACGGACATTGCCGACGAAATGGAGCGATGGTTCCGCGAGGGCGGTGCAGACGGCTTCAACTTGATGGCTTCCGATTATCCGGGTGGCTTCGCCGACTTTGTGAACCTTGTTGTGCCGGAGTTGCGGCGGCGCGGGCTGGTGCGCACTGAATACCGGGGCACTACCTTGCGCGAGCACATGGGGCTGCCCAGGCCCCTTCATCCGGCCCGCGCCCTTTCCCCTTCTCGCACACAATGAAACCTGACAACCTACAGGGCAAAGACCCTGCGCAACCATGAAGCTATCCGACTTCGACGTCCGCCGCGCCACGCTTGACGAGGCGCTGGCCGACAAGGCCCGGCGCATCGGCGCCAAGGTGTTCCTGAACAACCTGGCCGACGGCCGCCAGTTCACCTATGCGCAGATGGACGAAGGCACGCTGCGCATTGGCAACGGCCTGTTGGCCGCCGGGGTGCCGTTTGGCGCGCATGTGGGCGTGCTGATGGAGAACTGCCCGGAGCAACTGCTGGCAATGTGGGGTGTATGCCGGGCAGGCCTGGTGACGGTGCCAGTAAATACAGGCGCCAAGGGACACTTGCTGACACACTTTCTGGGCCATTCGGATTGTGTGGCGGTAATCGTTGAGCGGGCCCTGCTGGACCGGGTCATGGAAGTTGCGCCCGGCCTGCCCAGGCTGGCGCGGATATTCGTAGCTGACATCGAGCGTGCCGACGGCGCGGTGGTAGCCGAGGCGCCAGCGCCCGAGGGCACCTATCCGCTGCCACCCCATGTCTCGCTGGACAGCTTTGCCGGGCTGCAGGCCGCGCCGGCCACGCCGTTGGCGAAGCCGCCAAAGTTCACCGACACGGCGATGCTGATGTTCACCTCGGGCACGACGGGCCCATCCAAGGCCAACATCTTCTGCCAGGCGCAGCTCGTCTATTACGGCACCGATGTCGGCGAGCACCACGAGTACCTGCCCGAGGACATAGCCTATGTGTACCTGCCGCTGTTCCATGGCAATGCGTTCCTGGGCAGCACCATGGGCAGCTTCATGGCTGACGGCTCGATTGCGCTGGCCACGCGCTACTCCAGCACGCGCTTCTGGAGCGATGTGCGCAAGAGCGGCGCGACCATCTTCAACTGCTTGTCCAGCATCGTGAACTACCTGTGGAATGCGCCCGCGTCGCCAGACGACCGCAACCACAAGGTCACGCGGGTGCATCTGGCGCCGGTGCCGGGCTTCGCGCTGGAGTTCGAGCAGCGCTTTGGCGTGCGCATCCTGAGCGCCTATGCGCTGACCGATTTCGGCATGGGGACTTACTACAACTTCAACAGCCGCCGAGACAAGCTCGGCTCGGTCGGCATGCCGCGCGCCAATGTGGAGTTGCGGGTTGTGGATGAAGACGACATGGACATGCCGCCAGGCAAGCCGGGCGAGATCATCCTGCGCCACAAGCTGCCCTGGTGTTCGACACTCGGCTACTACAACGCACCGGCCGCGACGCTGGCCAGCCGACGCAACATGTGGTTTCACACCGGTGACCGCGGCGTGATGGACGAGGACGGCTACGTGTGGTTTACCGACAGGCTGAAAGACGCCATCCGCCGCCGTGGCGAGAATATCTCTTCCTATGAGGTGGAGGAAGCCATCCGCTCGCATGCCGATGTGGTAGACGTTGCGGTCTACCCGGTGAAGGCCGACACCAGCGAGGACGAAGTGGCTGTGTCCGTCATCCTCAAGGCCGGTGCGGCGCTCGACGAAGAGGGCCTGGTGAGGCACTGCAACCGCAACCTGGCGTATTTCATGGTGCCGCGCTTTGTGGACATCGTCACCGAGTTCCCGCGCACGCCCAACTCCAAGATCGAGAAGCACAAGCTGCGATCCAGGGCCGAGGCGGACCTTTCTGCGCTGTGGGACCGTGAGCGCGCCGGCATTGTTGTTACGCGCGAAGGTGTATCGGTGCGCAAGCCGACCCCGGCAAACTGATTGAATCCGACCCGGACCAGGCGCCGGCCCGACCCCGGCAACCCTGCCTTGTTTACGAAAGACAAACCATGAAACACAAAAGCGTTCCCACCACCAGCATCTCGCGCTACGAACCCGACAAGATATTGGTGCGCGGCGCCAACCTGGTCGATGACCTGATGGGCCAGCTGAGCTTTACCGAGATGATCCTGTTCCACCTGAACGGCAAGAAGCCCACGCCGCTGCAAACCAAGGTGCTGGACGCTGTGCTGGTGACGACAATGGAGCATGGGTTCACTCCCAGCGCCATCTCCACGCGGCTGATCTTCCACTCGGCACCTGAGGCGCTGCAGGCTGCAGTGGCTGCCGGCATCATGGGTGCGGGCAGCACTTACCTGGGCACGATGGAAGGCTGCTCGGCGCTGCTGGCAGAGATTGTGGATGCGCCAGAAGGCATGCAGGCGCGCGCAGAGGCGATTGCGAAGCGGTTCAAGGATTCGGGGCAGTTCATCCCGGGGCTGGGGCACCCATTCCACAAGCCGGATGATCCGCGCGCGCCCAAGCTGATCGAGATTGCCGAGCAGGCCGGTGCCAAGGGTACGTACATCGCCGCGCTGAAGGAACTGTCTACGGCCGCGAACAAGGCCTACCCCAAATACCTCACCACCAACGCCACCGGCGCAATTGCCGCGATCCTGCTGGAAATCGGCATTGAGCCGGCCATCATGCGCGGCATCGCCGTCATCAGCCGCGCCGCCGGCCTGGTCGGCCATATCGCCGAAGAAATCAAGCGCCCATCGGGCCGATACATCTACGACATGGTGGATCACGGTATCGAATACAAGGAGTGAGACATGAATGGGCAGACGCCTGCGCGCCACGGGTCTGCTGCGGCTGTTGACGCGACGGCCCAGGCGCCGGCACCAGACCTTCGCGTCCTGCGTAACGCGCTGGGGAGCTTTCCGACAGGCGTGGCGATCATCACGACATGCGGCCCGAACGGCGAGCCGGTGGGTCTGACCTGCAACTCCTTCAACTCCGTCTCCCTGGATCCGCCACTGGTGTCGTGGGGTTTGCGACTTGTCAGCTCAAGCATGCAGGCCTTCAGCAATGCCGGTGCCTTCACCATTAATATCCTCTCGGAAGCCCAGAATGACCTGTCCGCGCGGTTTGCAAGCCGTGAGGTAACCGACAAGTTCAGCGGCGTCGCCTGGACGCCCGGCCTGGCGGGGACGCCAGTGCTGGAAGGTTGCGTGGCCAGCTTCCAGTGCGAGAAGTTCGCGGCGCATGTGGCAGGCGATCATGTGCTGTTCATCGGCAAGGTCGTCCGGTTCGAACACAGCGGACACGAAGACTCACTTGTGTTCTACCGCGGCGCCTACATGATGCTGGCGCAGTCGATGCGCAATCTGGCGGAACAATGCCGAACGGATGCAGCGGGCCTGCAGAACGCGCGACGTGAATTCAACTGCATGCTGGTGCGGCTGGCGTCCACCCATGCAACGCCGCGAGACCTTGATGCGATCGAGGAAAACATTCTTCGGCTTGAAGCGCTTGAAAAGTCCGGAACGCTGGACGAGCGGATCGCGACCGGACTGCGGTTCTTTCACCTGGTAGCCATGAGTGCCCACAACGATGTTCTGCTGGCCGTCTCCGACAGTCTCAACGCCATCCTGCGCCAGGTCCTCAAGGCTGCAGGCTCATCGGTGAAGTTCCGTCCTGGCCTGCTCCCGGAGCGCAAGCGGATTCTGGCCTGCCTGCGCGCGCGCGATGCAGACGGCGCAGAACGCGAGATGGCAGA
>CAZFKW010000089.1:7685-9737 GCA_964519795.1 uncultured Ramlibacter sp.
GCTTCCGCGAGACCGCGCATGTGGAAGGGCGCTGACAGAGTCACGTCGTTGCCAGGACCGTTTTTGTTTTCCGCCTGAGCCAGCCCATGCTGCGCCCGCCGAGCGGCTTTTTAAGTTGCGCCTCCGCAAACTCGACTGCAGCGCGCAGGCCGTCCATGTCGATGCCGGTGTGCAAACCCGATTGCCGCGCCAGGAGCACCAGGTCTTCCGTCGCCACATTCCCTGCGGCGCCTGGCGCAAACGGGCAGCCGCCAATGCCGCCGGCGCTGGCGTCAAGGCGCCTGATGCCGGATTCAATGGCCGCCCAGGCGTTGGCCACACCGAAGCCGCGTGTGTCGTGGAAATGAACGGCTGTCTGGCCAACGGGCACGCTGGAGGCGAGGTCACGCATCAGCCGCGTGACCTGGCCGGGTGCGGCAGCGCCGATGGTGTCGGCAATGACCATTTCCTGGGCGCCGGCCGCGAGCATGCGTTCGCACAGCATCGCCACCACGCCAGAGTCGACCAGCCCCTCGAACGGGCATTCCCATGCCACCGCAATGTAGGCGCGCGTGGCCAGACCCGCCTCACGCGCGGCGCGGACGGTCTCCTCACACACGGAAGTCGCCTTGGCCAGGCTCATGTTGATGTTGCGCAGGTTCATGGTTTCGGTGGCCGACAGCACCACCGCCACTTCGCGCGCGCCGGCGGCCTGCGCCCGCGCCAGGCCCTTGAGGTTGGGCACCAGCACCGAGGCACGCAGCTGCGGAGCAAGCTGCCGCACCCCGGCCAGCACCGCGGCGGCATCGGCCATCTGCGGAACAGCAGCGGGCGAGACGAAGCTCGTGACCTCCACACGGGTCAGTCCGGCTGCAACCAGCAGGCGGACCAGTTCGACCTTGGCTTCCGCCGGCACATGGACAGCCTGGTTCTGCAAGCCGTCGCGCGGGGACACGTCGGTAATGATGAGCGTGTCCGTGGTCATGTCTGTTGTGCTTTCCATCCGTGATCAGGCAACGGCCTTGCCGGCCCTCAGTGCCGCGATGCGCTCCGGCGAATACTTCAGCAGTCCGGCCAGTACGCTGTCTGACTGCTCGCCAAGCAAAGGCGGGGCGGTAAAACTGTCCTGCGCACCGGCGCCCTCCGAAAGCTTGACCGGGTTGCCCGGCATGCGCACGCTGCCGCCCGATGGCAGGGGTACGTCCACCACCATGTCGCGTGCCAGCACCTGCGGGTCGTTCAGTGCCTGTGCAAAGTCGTTGACCGGTCCGCAGGGCACGCGCGCCGCGCGCAGGATGGTCAGCCACTCGGCCGTCGGCTTGTGGCTGAAGGCTTCCCCGACGATGGCGTCGATCTTTTCCTTGGCTGCCAGGCGTGCTGGCTGCCTGAGGTACTCGGGCCTGTGCAGTTCCGGGTGGTCGAGCACGCCCAGGAAGCGCTCGTAGAACGCATCGCCGATGCAGGCCACGATGATGTAGCCGTCCTGCGTAGGGTAGGTGTTGTACGGCACGTGCACAAAGTGCTCATTGCCGATGCGCTCGGGCAGGTGGCCAGACATCAGGTGCATGGTGGCCATGTAGTTGAGCAGCGATATCTGCACATCCAGCATCGAGATGTCCACATGCTGGCCCCTGCCTGTGAGTTCGCGCCCCGCCAGCGCGGACAGCACACCGATGACGCCAAACACCCCGCCGCCCAGGTCGCCAATCGGTATGCCCGAGCGCATGGGCACACCGCCGCGCTGGCCGGTAATGCTCATGCCGCCGCCCATGGCCTGCACCACCTGGTCGAAGGCGGGACGGTCAGTGTCGGGGCCGGTTTCGCCGAAGCCTGTTACCGAGCAGGTGATGATGCGCGGGTTGATCTTCTCCAGCGTGGCATGATCAATCAGCAGGCGCCGGGTCACGCCAACGGCAAAGTTGTCAAAAACAATATCGGCCTCGCGGACCAGGTCATAGAAGACGGCGCGGCCGGCGTCGCTGAATGCCGCATTGACCCGCGCCGGATAGAGCCCGGCCGAGGGATCGTCCGCCGCCCCGGCGCCGCCTGACGAAAGGCTCAGCGCCGCTCCCG
>CAZFKW010000089.1:9747-11594 GCA_964519795.1 uncultured Ramlibacter sp.
CATAGAAGACGGCGCGGCCGGCGTCGCTCTTGAGATCCAGGCACACGCTCTCCTTGCCCCGGTTGAGGGTGAGGTAGTAGGCGCCCATGCCTTCGCGAGAATAGTCTGCATCGCCTCCCAGGAGTTCGCGCGTGCCTTCGCCGCGGCCGGGCGGCTCTATCTTGATCGTGCGGGCGCCCAGGTCGGTAAGGATCATGGTGCCGTAGGGACCTGACAGCATGTGCGTCAGGTCCAGGATTATTTTTCCGTGAAGCGGTTTCATCAATGCAGTACCCGGTGGTTGCTGAAACGTTGAGCAATCCGCATGCCACACGCCACCTGGCGACAGCGGCGCTGAAAAGCAAGGGAAAACAAGGACTTATGAAGCGGCCTTGACGCTGGCACAATTCAGGGTCTGTTTCAGCCGCACGCATGAAACATCCAGTGAAACCCGCCTACCCCCGCCTGGACATCCGTTCAGGCCCCAAGGAAAACACCGTGAACGAATCCCGCCTGGAGCTGTGCTTCCTGAGCTATTCGCACCTGAGCCGGCTGGCGCAGGAGGTCGCCGCCGAGTTCAGGGACAGGGCCAACATCGAGATCCTGGACTACACCTTCGAGACGGCGCTGGCGCAGGCACGCGGGCGGGCCGGGTCCATCGATGCCTTTGTGAGCGCCGGGTCCAACGCGGCGATCCTCAAGGGTGCCCTGGACACCCCTGTAGCCACCATCAAGGTCACCGGCTACGACATCCTGGTGGCGTTGCGCAATGCGAGGCAGCTGTCGCGGCGGGTGGGCATCATCACCTATGGGGACACCATTGCGGAGCTGGACGCAGTCAAGGGCCTGCTGGACATCGACATCGCACAGCGTGCCTACCGCACCTTTGACGAAGCCCGTGCGGCGTTCAGCGAGCTTGCAGCCGGGGGCATCGAGGTGTTCATCGGCTCCAGCATCGTCGTGGAGCAGGCCGAGCAGCACCAGCTGCATGGCATCCTTGCCTATTCCGCCGCCTCTGTGCGCCAGGGCATCCAGGATGCGCTTGACCTTGCCCGTGTGGCGCGGCTGGAGGCGGCGCGATACGAGCAGCTCAATGGCGTGCTGCACAACCTGCAGGAAGCGGTGCTGGCAGTGGACAGGGCCGGCAGGGTGATTGCACTGAATCCACCGATGGAAGCGGTGCTGGGGCTGCCCCGGCAGGCCGTGCTGGGCCAGCCGGCAGAGCAGGCGGCGCCCGAGTTGTCGGTCGTGGACATGCTGGCCGGCGGCCGCGAGGAGCGCCAGCAGGTGTGCCAGATCAACCGCCGCGAGTGGCTGATGAGCCGGACACCGATCCGCGAACGCGGGCAGGTCATCGGCGCAGTTATCACGCTCTATGACGCCACCACCATCCAGGAAGCCGACACCACGTTGCGTTCACAACGCCGCAGCGGGCAGCATCCGCAGGCGCGCTGGCGCTTTCAGGATCTGCAGGGGGCCAGTGCCGCCTTCGGGCTTGCGCGGTCGGCGGCCATGCGATTCGCAGGCGCCGGGAAGACCGTGCTCATCACGGGCGAGAGTGGCACCGGCAAGGAGCTGTTTGCACAGGCCATCCACAATGCCGGCGAGCGCAGCGACAAGCCCTTCATGGCCATCAACTGCGCAGCCGTGCCCGAGACGCTGCTGGAGAGCGAGTTGTTCGGGTACGAGGAGGGGGCCTTCACCGGATCACGCAAAGGCGGCAAGCGCGGGCTGATCGAGGCCGCGCATACGGGCACCCTGTTTCTTGACGAGATCGGCGACATGCCCGTGCTGCTTCAGACGCGCCTCTTGCGCGTGTTGCAGGAGCGCGAGGTGGTTCGGGTGGGAGGGGTCATGCCCATCCCGGT
>CAZFKW010000090.1:0-3697 GCA_964519795.1 uncultured Ramlibacter sp.
GGCATAAGGGTTGCCCGCCAGCTCCTTGCCCTTGCGGCTGTCGTAGTTGGTGTACCAGACGATGCCCTGGTCGTCATAGCCCTTGATGAGCACGACGCGCGTACTGGGCCGCAGGTCGCTGGCGACAGTGGCCAGCGTCATGGCGTTGGGCTCGGGCACCCGGGAGTTGATGGCCTCCTTGAGCCACTGGTCGAACTGCATCAGCGGGTCTGCATGCGACGCGTCTTCGCTCAGTTCAGCGCGCTCATAGCTTTTGCGCAGGTCGGCGATGTTGGGGGTGGGCTCTGACATACTGGGAGTATATGGAAGCATCCGGCGAAGGCCTTGCGCCGCCTCAACATCTCCCTGTGGTCATCGTGCTCGCCGCCGGCCGCGGCGAGCGCTTCGCTGCATCGGGCGGCACCACCCACAAGCTGGATGCGCTGCTGCACGGCAAGCGCGTGCTGGACCATGTGCTGAATGCGGTGCGGGCGAGTGGGCTTGCATGTCACGTCGTCACCGCCGACCCGTCCAGGCCGGGCATGGGCGACTCGATCGCAGCCGGGGTGCGGGCCACGCCCCATGCCGGCGGCTGGCTGGTGCTGCCGGGCGATCTGCCGTTGATCAGGAGCGGGACGTTGCGGGCGGTGGCGCAATCGCTGGGCAGCCATGAGGTCGTCATTCCGGCTCACCGGGGCGAGCGCGGCCATCCTGTGGGTTTCAACGCCGCATGCGGCCCGGCGCTGATGGCGCTCTCCGGCGCGCAGGGCGCAGCGTCAGTGGTGCGCAGCCGCAAGGCACATCAGCTCGATGTGGATGATCCGGGTATTGCCATCGACATTGACACCCTGCAAGACCTGCATGGCGCGGCAGCGCGCATCAGGCCAGCGTGACCCGTGCACCGGCTGCGTGCGCTGCGACGTCGCGGGTGTTGCGGCTCAGGCGGCGGCCAGGCGCAAGACCCGCTCCAGCTCATGGTCGCGGATCCCCAGCTGCAGCAGGCCGTCATAGGTCTGCTGCGCATAGTCGAGCGTGGTGCCGAAGCGTCCACAGGACTCCGACAGGATCTGCCGGAAGCGGTGGGCATCCAGGTCGCCGGTGAAGTTGGGGCTGCGGCGCGACAGCGTGAAGGCCAGCGCCTTGACCGGGCCCTGCTCCGTCTGGCAGGGCAGCCACTTGGGGTCGTACACGCCCGTGACCATCTCGCGCGCCCAGAGCTTGTGCATCACGTCATGGCCTTCAGCCTGCGGTACGCGGAAGACAACGCCCTGGCAGCTGCCGCCAGACAGCATCGCGAAAACCAGGCCAGGGCACTCCGGCGTTCCGCGGTTGACGCGGCTCCACATCTTGAGGGCACGGTGCCAGCCATGGACTCTTGCCAGCCGCCTCTCGGCATATTCAAACTCGGGCCGCCAGATCAGCGAGGCATAGCCGAACACCCAGAGGTCGTCCTCTTCACCCCATTCCCTGAGTGCCGCGTCCAGCATCGGGGCCGGGTCGCGGGTGGAATCGGAGACAAGGGGCATAAGCGATTCAGGGAGGCATGAACTCCGATCATCATATATGGCCTGTTGCCGGGGCGCGCCAGCAGGGCCTTGCCGTGCGGCCGGGTCAGTCCAGGTGGGCGACCTGCGGCCCCTGAACCGGTATCTCCATCAAGTCCTCGCCAAAGAAAATGTTCCCCTTGTAGATTTCCCCGACCTCGCGAACGACGCGTTCGCGAAGGCCCGGATGATCGAACTGCTCCGTGACATGCGAGATGACCAGGTTTCGGACCTGCGCCTCCTCCGCGAACCGGGCGAGTTCCAGATGGCCCATGGTGAATGCGCTGAAGGATTTGCTGGGTGCCGTGCCGGACAGGTAGTGGCACATGTGCACCAGCACATCACATCCCCGCGCGAGGTCCGCCAAGGCACGGCTGGGACCTGTATCGCCGGAATAGACGATGGATCCCCGGGCACAGTCCAGCCGGTACCCGTAGGATGTCAGGTGCGGCGCGAAGTGATTGACTTCCGCCACACGGACAGTCCAGCCATTGCGTTCGACCACTTCACCGGGATGGAGTTCGTTCAGCACTGGATCCGGCCGGGCCCGCTCTCCCTTGCCGCCGCGGGCACGGTACACATCAATGCTGCACTGGTTCCGGGTCCGCGAAATGAGGTCGGGACCGAAAACGCCGTCGTCGCCAATCATTCGCTCCGTGATCAGCTTCAGGGGAGGCGGGCCGTAGACCTGCAACTCCGGCAGCTTGCCGGCGCCCTGGTCCCACCGGGTCAGCAGCAATCGGGGATAGTCACCCATGTGGTCGTAGTGATGATGGCTGATGAAGAGGTGGGAGACCTCCGTCGCCTTGATCCCCAGTTCCATCAGCCGGTGATGCGCGCCGAATCCATGGTCGAACACGATGTATTCGTCATCGCATTTGACGACGTAGCCGGAGCACATGCGCCTCATCGAGGGCGTGGGCGTCCCCGTACCAAGAAGCCAGAGTTGCAATTTGCTGGTCTTCATTCGGGCTGGATATTGAGGTCCTTGATCAGGCGGGAGTACTTTGCCTGCTCGGACTGGATGAATGATCCGAATTCGGCTGTGCCCATCGCCCGGGTTTCAACGCCGTTCTCAATCAGGCGCGCCTTGACGGCGGGAGATTGCAGCAAGGCATTGAGCCTGGTGTTGAGGGCGTCCACAGTCGCTTGCGGCGTGGCTGCCGGTGCCAGAAACCCGAACCAGCCCGCAAGGTCCAGTTCAGGCTGGGCCGTTGCCAGCGCCGGGACGCCTGGCAGCGCCGGCGACGGTTGCCTGGATGCCACGCCAAACGCCTTCACCTTGCCGCCCTTGACCAGCGGCACGGCAGGCGGCATGCCCGAGAAATAGATGCTCACGTTGCCCGCGAGCACATCGCTCACAGCCTGGCTCCCGCCTTTGTAGGGCACGTTCAGCAACTCTGTGCCCGTGATCCTGGCGAGCAGCGCACCCGCTATATGGGCCGGGCTGCCGTTGCCGGCGGTCGCGTAGGAGTAGGCGCCCGGCCTGGCCCTGGCCGCAGCAATGAATTCAGGCAGGTTCATGCCGGGTACGTTGTTCCCGGCAATAAGCAGAAGGGGCGTTGCGCCGGCAAATGCAACCGGCTTGAAATCGCGGACAGTCACATAGCTGACGCTTTTGATCAGGCTTGGCGAGATCACCAGTTCCGAGGTGTACCCCAGCAACAGCGTCGAGCCGTCCGCGTCCGCCTTGGCCACCGCCGCAGCGCCGATGACGCCGCCGCCGCCCGGCCTGTTTTCCACCACCACGGCCTGACCGGTGGTTGTCGTCAACTGCTGGGCGACGAGCCGGGCGATCACATCGCCGGTACCCCCGGGGCCATACGGCACGACGATCCTGAGGGGTGGCGGTGTCTGTGCCTGCGCCAGGCCGGAGCAGGCCAGCGCGGCAAGGGCGAGTGCAGTGCGTCGGGTCAGGTTGGAGGAATGCTTCATCGGGAACTCCGGTGTAGTGGGGTGGAATGAAATCAGTTTATTGGGAAGTCTGTGCATGTAGTCATGCCAAAACTGGTATCTAATGAAGCATGAGTGATTCATTCCCATCCGTGTTCGCGGGCGAGCTCATCAACGGCCTCAGCCTGAAGGACCTGGTTTTCCTCCAGAGCATTGCGGAGCGCAGGTCGCTGTCTGGTGCGGCCAGCCGGTTCGGTTTGACCCAGCCCGCAGCGAGTCGT
>CAZFKW010000090.1:3707-11478 GCA_964519795.1 uncultured Ramlibacter sp.
ATAGAGGGGCTGTTCCGGGCCCATCTGTTTGCGCGTGACCGGATGGTGGGAATGACGCCAACCCCCTTGGGCGACCTGGTGCTGATGCGCGCACGGGCACTGGTGGCTGACGTGTCGTCGCTGTCCGGCGAGATTGAAGCCTATCGTGCCGGGCGCGGAGGGCATCTGCAGCTTGGTGTCATACCGTACATCTCCACGCACCTTCTGCAGAAGCTGGTGTCCTCGTTGCTGGCCGACTACGCGATGACTGTGAGCGTGGTCGAAGCACCGACAGAACCTCTCCTGGAGAGCCTGCAGATGCAGCGGCTTCATGCAATCATCGGCCGGTATTCGACCCATCGTCTGGCGCCCGACCTGAAGCAGGAGGTCCTGTTCACGCAAAAGGCCTGCCTGCTGGTGCATGGTGGAGTCCCGCCCAGGCCGCAGTTGAAGCTGGCGGACTTCTCCGCGTTCCGCTGGATTCTTCCGCCTCGTGACAGCCCCACATGGCATGCCATCGTCACCGCTTTCAACTCCGTGAAGCTTGTGCTCCCCCAACCCGTCCTGGAGACGGCGTCGACAACCCTTGTTCATGCGATGGTGGGTGCCCACGCCGACCTGGTCGCCGTTCTCCCTCTTGACATGGGCATGGACCTGGAAAAGCTGGGGCGCGTCCGCGTATTGCCGTTTCCCGCAGCTTTCAAGCTTCCTCCGGTGACCCTGATCGCACATTCGCGGCAGTGGGAGTTCAGCCACCTGGTCTCCTTGCGGAAGACGCTCCGTCAGCTGATCGCAAGCGGGAATGTTCTGACGTAGCCTGGTCACCGCGTCGTGGCCCGGCGCACAGATGGAATGAGGTTTAGCAGATAAGATGAATGCGTAACCTGGCTGCGACGCTGCGCGTACCTGAAGCAAGAGACACCCCATGAAACTCCACCCCACCACAGAGTCTGTCACCGCCCGCATCCGGCAGCGCAGCGTTGCCACCCGGGCGGCCTACCTGGAGCGGCTTCATGAGGCCGCCAACCGGTGGCGGGCATCCCGGCCAGTGACAAATTCCGCATCGTCGCGGAGAAGGCGCCGAACATTGCCATCGTCAATGCCTACAACGACATGCTCTCGGCGCACCAGCCGATGCAGTTCTACCCGGACCTCATCAAGGCCGAGGCGCGCAAACTGGGGGCCACGGCGCAGGTGGCCGGCGGCGTGCCCGCGATGTGCGACGGCGTGACGCAGGGCACGCCGGCCATGGAGCTGAGCCTGTTCTCGCGCGACGTCATTGCCATGGCCACTGCAGTGAGCCTGAGCCACGACATGTTTGACGCCGCACTGCTCATCGGGGTATGCGACAAAATCATGCCGGGCCTGCTGATCGGCGCGCTGCATTTCGGCCACCTGCCCACGGTGTTTGTGCCTGCAGGGCCGATGCCTTCCGGCCTGTCCAACAGCGCCAAGGCCAAGGTGCGCGAGCAGGCCGCCATGGGCGAGGTGGGGCGCGACGCGCTGCTCGACGCCGAGTCAAAGGCGTATCACGCACCCGGCACCTGTACTTTCTATGGCACGGCCAACAGCAACCAGATGCTGCTTGAAGCCATGGGGCTGCATGTGCCGGGCACAGCCTTTGTCGCACCTGGTGGCCCGCTGCGCGACGAGCTGACGCGGGAGGCTGCGCGCACGGTGCTGTCCATCGTCAAGGCGAAGCGGTTTGCGCCCATCGGCCGCATCGTCGATGAACGCGCCATCGTCAATGCCATGACTGCGCTGCTGGCGACCGGCGGCTCCACCAACCACCTGATCCACTGGGTGGCCGTGGCCCGCTCGGCCGGCATCCTGATCGACTGGAACGACTTTGCCGAGCTTTCCGCCGTCGTCCCCACCTTGTCCCATGTGTACCCCAACGGCAAGGCCGATGTGAACCAGTTCCAGGCGGCCGGCGGCACGGGCTACATCATCCGCGAACTGCTCGACGCAGGCCTCATGCATGAAGACGTGCTGACCGTGCGAGAAGCCGGGCTGCGCGAGTACACCCGTGAGCCGGCGCTGGATGGCGATGCGCTCACATGGCACGACGCCGGTGCGTCCAGAGACCTGTCAATCGTGCGGCCGGCCAGCGAGCCGTTCAGCCCTACGGGCGGCCTGCAACTTCTGCAGGGCAATCTGGGCCGCAGCGTCATCAAGGTGTCGTCCATCCCGGATGATCGCCATGTGGTGGAGGCGCCTGCACGCGTGTTCGACTCGCAGGATGCCTTGCACGAGGCCTTCGAGGCCGGTGAACTGGACAGGGACGTGATTTGCGTGGTGCGCTGGCAGGGGCCGCAGGCCAACGGCATGCCGGAACTGCACAAGCTCACGCCACCGCTGGCTGTGTTGCAAGGCAAGGGGTTCAAGGTGGCACTGGTGACAGACGGGCGCATGAGCGGCGCGTCGGGCAGGGTTCCGGCTGCCATCCACGTGTCGCCTGAAGCCGCTGCGGGCGGCCCGCTGGCCAGGCTGCGCGATGGGGATGTCGTTCGCATGGACGCCGATGCCGGCACACTGGCAGCACTCGTCCCGCAAGAAGAGTGGGACCGCCGCGAGACATTGCCCATGCCAGGATCATTGAGAGCCGCCAACGGCCTGGGCCTGGGGCGCGAACTGTTTGCCGGCATGCGCCGCAATGCGCAACCGGCTGAAGAAGGAGCCGGCACATGGCTGTAGAAGACAACAAGCTCACCGCACTGCAGGTCATGCAGGATGCGCCGGTCATTCCGGTGATCGTGTTGCACGACGTGGCGCATGCCGTGCCGCTGGCGCGCGCGCTGGTGGCCGGCGGCATCCGCATGCTGGAGGTCACGCTGCGCACGCCGCAGGCGCTGGCCTGCATGGAGGCCATTGCGCGCGACGTGCCCGAGGCCGTCATCGGCGCGGGCACGGTGCGCAGCGCCGCAGACGCGCAAGCCTGTGCCATGGCCGGCGCGCGGTTTGTCGTCAGCCCCGGCTACACCCACGCCGTCGGCAAGGCCTGTCACGACCTGGGCCTCGCTTTGCTGCCCGGCGTGGCCACCGGCAGCGAGATCATGGCCGCGCAGGAAGATGGTTACACCGAGCTCAAGTTCTTCCCCGCGATGCAGGCAGGCGGCATTGCCATGCTGAAGGCCTGGCAGGGGCCGTTCGGTGATGTGAAGTTCTGCCCTACCGGGGGGGTGACGCAGCAGAACGCACGGGAACTGCTCGCACTGGCAAATGTGCAGTGCGTTGGTGGGTCGTGGCTGGTGCCGGCGGATGCGATGGCCAGGGGAGATTGGGCAAGTATTACGGGGCTGGCGCGTGAGGCTGTCTCGCTGGGGCGTTGAGCGCCCTGGAGTCTGCTCGCAGGCGGGGGCGGCGCGTCAGGCGGCACTTGGCGCGGGCTGATGCCCGCAATGGCCTTTCAGTGTCAGGGGGTAGGCGGGCAGCGCCCTTGGCTGTAGCATGGTGCATGGCCACAAAGGAGTCTGCATCATGAGCAACAGCGATCCGAAAGACGGCGACTTCGCCTCCCTTGTTGAAGAAAAGGCCCTGCTTGCGCTGGCAGCCCTGCCAGAGGCGCACCCCAACCCGGCGCTGTCCCATGCCGGTGAAGCCGAACCGGTGGTGGGCGCCGAGCCGCACCAGACCATTGAGGATGTGCTGATGGACGGTGAAGAGCCGACCGAGGAGTTTCTTGAAGCGATGCGCGTCGCCGAGGAATTGCCGCCGCTCACGGAAGAAGAACTCGCCGCGCAGGCCCTGGCCAGCGGTGGGGGCGATGGCGACCCGCAGACGCCCGAGTGACCCGCTGATTCGCTTTGACTTCGATGGGTGATTGCTTGACTGATGTCACCTTGCCGATCGGGCTGAGCTCGTCGAAGCCCTTCGACAAGCTCAGGGCGATCGGAGAGAGGAGGATGTCGTGAGTCATGTAGTTGTCGATAGTCTGCGCTGAAGCCGGTCGCATTGTTGCCGGACCTGTCCATGCTGCTGCTCGCCAACGCCGTCCTCGCGCTCCATGTCGGCGTGGTCGTGTTCGTCGTGGCCGGCCTGGTTCTGGCCGTTTCCGGAAACCTGCGGGGCTGGCACTGGGTCAATCGCCTGTGGTTCAGGGCGCTGCACCTGGGCGCCATTGCCTGTGTGGCGGCGCAGGCCTGGTTTGGCATGACCTGTCCCCTGACGACGCTCGAAATGTGGCTGCGTGCACAGGCCGGAGCATCCACCCATGGAAGCAGCTTCATCGGTCACTGGATGTCGCGCCTGCTGTATTACGATGCGCCGGCCTGGGTCTTTACTGTGGTGTACACCGGGTTTGCCGTGCTCGTCGCCGCCGTCTGGTGGAAGTACCCGCCCGTGCTCAGAGTCCGGCGCATACCACCACAAGACCCACGGCCACCAGCGCCAGCCCGACCTGCTCGATGACGTCGAGTTTCTCGCGCAGCAGCCGGCGCGAGACGAGGTAGCTGAACAGCACCTCGACCATCCCCAGCGCACGCACCTGCGCCGCCGCCTGCAGCGCGAAAGCCGTGAACCAGCCGATGGACGCGATGGCGCCCGCCGCGCCTGCAAGCGTGGACACACGCCATGCCCGGATGATCACGCCCAGCGTCTTCGGGGAGCGCAGCGCAATCCATCCACCCAGCATCGCCGACTGCATGGCCTGCGCCCAGAGCACGCCCCAGGCCCCGCACAGCCAGGCCGGCGTGTCGCCAAGCGTCAGCGAGGCGCCGCGGTAGCCCACGGCCGAGAAGGCAAACATCGCGCCCGACGCCAAGCCGTAGAAGATGGCCTTGCCGCCCCAAGCCGTCGGGCCGTTGGGCTCGCCTGGTTTGGCGCGCGGCATGGAGATCATCAGAACACCGACCGTTGCCATGACGATGGCGGCCAGCACGGGGGCGCTGGGCAGTTCATGGAGGAACAGCGCAGCAAACACCGCCACCTGCAATACCTCGGTCTTGGAGTAGGTGACCGCCATGATGAAGTTGCGCTCCTTCATGGCCGCCAGCAGGAAGGCCGTCGCGGCGATCTGCGAAGTGGCGCCGAACAGCACCCAGGCAAAGTAGGTCCCGGTAAACGCAGGCACTGCATACGATGACCCCGGCCACAGGTACAGCACGCCTACCCAAAGTGCCGCGACAGGCAGCCCGTAGAGAAAGCGCACCAGCGTCGCGCCGAGCGTGCCGGCGGAGGCGGTCAGCGAGCGCTGCAGCGTGTTGCGCAACGTCTGCGCGAGCGCAGCGCCAATGACGATGGGTATCCAGGCCCAGGTGGGGAGCATCGGGGGATTATGTGTGCCGTGGCAGTGGCGTGCCGTCGCTGTTGGAGACGGCCGGTGTCTTCAAACGCGCAAGGGCAGGGCGTTCACCGCAGACCAGCCCCACCCAGCGCACTTTCCGCCCGCTGGATCAACTCGATCTTGTAGCCGTCCGGGTCAGTCACAAAGGCGATCACCGTCGTGCCGCCCTTGACGGGCCCGGCTTCACGCGTGACGTTGCCGCCAGAGGCCTTGATCTTCTCGCAAGCCGCATACACATCGGGCATGCCCAGCGCAATGTGGCCGAAGGCCGTGCCCATGTCGTAGGACTCGGTGCCCCAGTTGTACGTGAGCTCGATCTCGGCATGGTCGGGGTTGGTGCCATAGCCGACGAAGGCCAGGCTGTATTTGTACTCCGGGTTCTCGGAGGTGCGCTGCAGCGTCATGCCGAGCACGTTGGTGTAGAAGTCGATGGAGCGCTGGAGATTGCCAACGCGCAGCATGGTGTGGAGGAGACGCATGGGCAGGATTATGGTTGGTGTCGCCAAGGCGTGCAGAAATGCGCCGATCCGGGGGAGCCGTAGAACCGCCCTTCGACAGGCTCAGGACGGGCTACTGGCTCCGCCCCCAGTGGGGGCTGAGAGCCGCGGCTCCAGGTCTGCCTGCGCAGACCTGGACGGCTCGAAGGGCCATTGCCTCTAGCAATCGGCAGCGGCGCCCGAAGGGCGGACGGGGGGCGTCTCAAACACCAGGCAAGTGGTGGTCGCATGCGCAAACAGCTTGCCGTCCGGCCCGACGATGCGGGCTTCGGCGGTGGCCAGCTGCCGTCCGCAGTGGATGACGGTGCCAATGGCACGCAGCGGACCGGTCTTGTATGAGGCCGCGCGCACGATGTTCACGCCGAGTTCAGCCGTCGTGTAGGCGCGGCCGGGCGGCATCATGGTATGCACGGCGCAGCCCAGGGCCGAATCCAGCAGCGTGGCATACCAGCCGCCGTGCACGCTGCCCAGCGGGTTGTAGTGCTTGTGTTGCGGCTGCCCCTGGAAGACGGCGCGGCCCTGCGCCACTTCGACCAGCTGGAAGTCCAGCGTCTGGGCGATAGGGGGGTAGGGCAGCTTGCCCGCCAGCATGGCGTTCATGATGTCAAGGCCGTTCATTCCGGCGATGTCCTGCGGGCTGGATACTCCCGGCTTGCCGCCTCCGGCGAGCATGCGGTCGTAGACCTCCTTGCCCTGTGCGATCCACTGGGCCTCAAGCTCGTCCGGGGGTACTTCCGTGATATGGGCTCTGGTGTCCAAGGTTATTTCTCCTTATGTACTTGCATATACAATGATTGTATCTACAATTGATGGCATGAGTCCAGCCTTGCCACCCGATCCCCTGCAGCTTTCCGCCGAACGTCCGCAAGGCTGCACCAACATCAAGCTGCGCCAGCTGATGCGCCGCATTGCAAAACACTATGACGACGAAGTCGGCAAGACCGGCCTCAAGGGCACGCAGTACTCGCTGCTGTCCTATGTGCTCAAGCTCGGGCCGATCGCCCCCGGCGAGCTGGCGCGCGCCATGAAGATTGATGCCTCCACGCTCACTCGTAACCTCAAGCCGCTGGTGGCGTCCGGCCTGCTCGCACTGGATGCCGGTGCCGATGCACGCAGCCGCATTGTCAGCATCACGGATGCCGGCCGGGAGAAGCGGCAGGAGGCACAGCGCCGCTGGAAGGTGGCGCAGACCGGCATCAACCAGATGCTCGGCAACGAGCGTGTGATCGCGCTGCATGCGCTGATTGACGAATCCCTTGCACTTTTGTCCCCTGTTGAAGAGACCCATGATGAGCAATGATTCAAGGCGCCTGGGCATGTGGCTGGTGTTGCTGGCCGCCGCCGGCACTTTCGCATTGACCATGGGTACCCGCCAGACCATGGGCCTGTTCCTGGGTTCGCTCAACACATCCACGGGTCTGGGGCTGGGCAGCATCAGCCTGGCCTTTGCCTTTGGCCAGCTGTGGTGGGGGCTGACCCAGCCATTCGCGGGTGTCATGGCCGACAAGGTAGGGGCGGGCAGGGTGCTCTTCACCGGCGTGGTGCTGGTTGCGCTGGGTACATTCATAACACCGTTCATGACCACGACCTGGGGCCTGATCCTTGCCATTGGTGTGCTGGCCGCCGGCGGCGCCGGCATGGCCGGCCCGGCGGTGCTGATGGCCGCCACAGCGCGGCTAATTCCTGCAGAGAAGCGGGGTCTGGCCACAGGCATCGTCAATGCGGGCGGCTCCTTTGGCCAGTTCATGATGGCACCCATCGCCGGCGCGCTGATGGTCGGCATGGGCTGGGCCAATGCGATGCAGGTCCTGGGCCTGCTGGTGCTGCTGGCGCTGCCGGCGGCCTTCCTGCTCAAGGGCAACTCGCTGCAGGCGGCCGCGCCCGGCGTGAAGCCTGTGACGACGCGGGAGGCGATTGGTACGGCGCTGCGTCACCCGGGCTATCTGCTGCTCGCTGCGGGGTTCTTTGTGTGCGGCTTCCACGTCGCGTTCCTTGCAACGCACCTGCCCGG
>CAZFKW010000091.1:0-11375 GCA_964519795.1 uncultured Ramlibacter sp.
CGTGTTCATCGGCGAGATCAAGGCCGACGGCCAGTTCAACGTGGTGTGGAAGACGCCTGGCCCTGTGAAGGCAAAGCCGTGGTCTCCGTTCATCGAAGGCAACGACAAGAAGCCTGACGAGCCGGCCAAGAAAATGTAAGACGCTCGGTTGTCATTGCGGGCTTGACCCGCAATCCATGTCGCCCGGCCAAAGCTTTGGTTGACGCAGCATGGATCCCGGATCAAGTCCGGGATGACAAATTCGTGCTTGTCCCGGGCTCTGGCCTGGGATCTGCAGTGTGAATTCGAAACGCCGAGTTCACACTACAGGTTCCAAACAATGATTCTCCGTTCGTTTATTTTTCTCGTCGCGGCCCTGGTTGGGGGGCACGCGAATGCGCTGACCGATGCCGAGGCGAGGGCCATGGCCATCGGGGAGACGGAGGCGCGTGTCGAGGCGCTGAACAAGGCGGTTGTCGCGGCGGACGACAAGACGGCCGCTTTCATTCAGGCCATGTCGGACGATGCGGTCAAGGTCACGGAGGACAAGGTCTTCGTGATGAAGGATGGCAAGGGCTATGACCCCGTCACCGGCGCGGAGCTAGCCGTACCGGAGGATGCCGAGGATCTCATCAACAACAACATGATGCGTGGGGAGCTCGACACGGCACTCGCCGCGCTCCAGCTGTTCAGCAAGGATGACAAGGTGCGCGCCGCCGCCGTGCAGGCCCTGCTCAAGGAGCCTTCAGAATCGCGCCTGCCGATCATCGAGAAGGCGCTGGCTGCGGAGGCCAATGAAAAAATCAAGGTCCAGCTGGAGCTCGCACGTGCCGCCACGCTGCTTGGCAGCAGCGACAAGGACAAGCGCCTGGCTGCCGCGCGAGACCTGGGCAAGAGCCGCAGCCCGGACACCAAGCTACTGCTCAGCACCCGCGTCAAGGAAGAAACCGAACCTGACGTCAAGTCCGCTATCGAAGCATCGCTGCGCACCATTGAGGGCACGCTGGTCTGGGGTGAGCGGCTGGGCGCGATGTTCAGCGGTGTCAGCCTCGGCTCCATCCTGCTGCTGGTGGCGCTGGGCCTGGCCATCACCTACGGCCTCATGGGCGTGATCAACATGGCCCACGGCGAGCTGATGATGATCGGCGCCTATGCCACCTACGTCATGCAGGGCGTCTTCCAGCGCTTCCTGCCCGACTATTTCGACTGGTACCTTATCGCAGCGGTGCCGGTGGCGTTCATGGCGTCCGCACTCGTTGGCGCGGCGCTGGAGCGTGGCGTGATCCGCTTCCTGTATGGCAGGCCGCTGGAGACGCTGCTGGCCACCTGGGGCATCAGCCTGATGCTGATGCAGATGGTGCGGATGATCTTTGGCGCGCAGAACGTCGGTGTGGAGAACCCCTCCTGGATGAGCGGCGGCTTCCAGGTGCTGCCCAATCTCCAGCTCCCGTGGAACCGCGTGATCATCATCATTTTTGCCGCGCTGGTGCTGCTGGGCATGGCCTTCCTGATCGGCAAGACGCGGCTGGGACTGTTCGTGCGCGGCGTCACGCAGAACCGGCCCATTGCGTCATGCATGGGCGTCAATACTGCGCGCATTGATACCTATGCATTTGCGCTCGGCTCCGGCATCGCCGGTCTGGCAGGGTGCGCTCTCTCGCAGGTGGGCAATGTGGGGCCGGACCTGGGCCAAAGTTACATCGTGGACTCGTTCATGGTGGTGGTGCTCGGCGGCGTGGGGCAACTCGCGGGTACGGTGTACGCGGCGCTGGGCCTGGGCGTGCTGAACAAGTTCATTGAAGGCTGGGCCGGTGCAGTGCTGGCCAAAATTGCCGTGCTGGTGTTCATCATCATCTTCATCCAAAAACGTCCGCAGGGAATTTTTGCCATGAAAGGCCGGAGTGCCGAAGCATGAGCGCAACAACGAATGACAACACCTCCGTTCGGGCTGAGCCTGTCGAAGCCCTCGCCAGCCAGGCTTCGCGCGCCTCGACCGCTTCGACAGGCTCAGGACAGGCAGGCTCAGGACAGGCTTCGACAGGCTCAGCCCGGACGGGCAAGGTAGCCATCCCCCAGAAAGGCCCGCTGCTTACCGGCAAAGGCTGGACGGCGTTCTTCGTCGCGCTGATCATGGTGTGCGCCGTCGCGCCGCTGCTGAACCTGGTGGTGCCCGAGACCAGTGCCTTCTACATGAGCGACTATGCCGTGGCGCTGGTGGGCAAGATCATGTGCTTTGCCATCTGCGCGCTGGCCATGGACCTGATCTGGGGCTACACGGGCATCCTGTCGCTGGGCCATGGCCTGTTCTTTGCACTGGGCGGTTATGTCATGGGTATGTACCTCATGCGCCAGATCGGCCGTGACGGCAACTACAAGAGCGACCTGCCGGACTTCATGGTCTTCCTGGACTGGAAGGAGCTGCCCTGGCACTGGACCTTCAGCGACAGCTTCATCGCGACGCTGCTGCTCATCGTGCTTGTGCCCGGCATCGTCGCCTTCGTGTTCGGTTTCTTTGCCTTCCGCTCGCGCATCAAGGGGGTGTACTTCTCGATCATCACGCAGGCCATGACCTTTGCCGCGATGCTGCTGTTTTTCCGCAATGAAACCGGCTTTGGCGGCAACAACGGCTTCACCGACTTCAAGCGCATCCTGGGCATCCCGATTGCCACGGGCAACATGCGCATGTTCATCTTTGTGCTGACGGGCCTCACGCTGCTGGGCTTCTTCCTGTTCGCGCGCTGGCTGGTGGGCAGCAAGTTCGGCCGGGTCTTGCAGGCCATCCGCGATGCGGAGACCCGTGTCATGTTCTCGGGCTACAACCCCATTGGCTACAAGCTCACCATCTGGGTGATCTCGGCCGTCATGTGCGGCGTCGCGGGTGCCTTGTATGTGCCGCAGGTGGGTATCATCAACCCGGGCGAAATGAGCCCGGCCAACTCCATCGAAATCGCCATCTGGGCAGCGGTGGGCGGGCGCGCCACGCTGATCGGCCCGATTGCGGGAGCATTCATTGTCAATGGCGCCAAGAGCTGGCTGACGGTGGCCTATCCGGAGTTCTGGTTGTACTTCCTGGGCGCGCTGTTTATTGCAGTGACCCTGTTCCTGCCCAATGGCGTGGTGGGCCTTGTGAAGAAAATAAGGGACAGGAAGTCATGACCCCCGATCTTCTTGAACAGGGCGCGCAACGCATCGAACAGCGGCTGGCTGCAATCGAAGCGGGCAGGCACAACACCGAATCCGGCGGCCGCGCCGCAGGCTTCTCGCGCATCGCCCAGGCGGGCGAGGTGGACGTCACCCACGGGCGCATCCTGTACCTTGAGGATGTGAGTGTCAGTTTTGACGGTTTCAAGGCTATCAACAAACTCAGCCTGGACATCGCGCCCGGCGAGCTGCGCTGCATCATCGGCCCCAACGGCGCCGGCAAGACGACCATGATGGACATCATCACCGGCAAGACGAGGCCTGACGAGGGAACGGTCTTCTTCGGCAGCACGATCGACCTGCTGCGCTACAAGGAGGCCGAGATCGCGCGGCTGGGCATCGGCCGCAAGTTCCAGAAGCCGACAGTGTTCGAGCAGCTCACGGTGTTCGAGAATCTCGAACTGGCATTGAAGATGAACAAGGGCGTGAAGGCCTCGATGCTGTTCAAGCTCGATTCCGCCCAGAGCGACCGCCTGGCCGAGAACCTGCACACCATTCACCTGGCCGACAGCATTGCCCGCATGGCCGGTAACCTGAGTCACGGCCAGAAGCAGTGGCTGGAGATCGGCATGCTGCTGATGCAGGAGCCCAAGCTGCTGTTGCTGGATGAACCCGTGGCTGGTATGACGGACGAGGAAACCGCCCGTACGGCAGAGCTCTTCCTCACACTCAAGGGCAAGCATTCGCTGATGGTGGTGGAGCACGACATGAGCTTCATCCGCACCATCTCGGAGATCGTGACTGTGCTGTGCGACGGCTCCGTCCTTGCGCAAGGTACTCTTGATCAAGTGCAGGCCGATGAGCGGGTCATAGAGGTGTATTTGGGAAGGTAGCCGCCCCCGAAGCCCGTTCGCACTGAGCTTGTCGAAGTGTTTGCGAGGTCTTCGACAGGCTCAGACCGAACGGAATCTACTTCATGCTGCAAGTCAAAGACATCAATCAATACTACGGCGGCTCGCACATCCTGCGCAACGTCAGCATGGAGTCGAACCTTGGCAAGGTCACGGTCCTGCTCGGCCGCAATGGCGCGGGCAAGACCACGCTGCTCAAGTCGCTGATGGGCCTGGTGCCCATCCGCAGCGGCAGCATCAGTTTTGACGGCAAGGACATCAGCAAGGCCACGCCTTACGAGCGTGCCCGTGCCGGCATCGGCTTCGTGCCCCAGGGCCGCGAGATTTTTGCGCGGCTCACGGTGGAAGAGAACCTGCGCATGGGCCTGGCCTACAAGAGCGCCAGCACCCCCATTCCCGCTGAACTGTATGAATTGTTCCCGGTCCTCAGGCAGATGCTGAACCGCCGCGGCGGCGACCTCTCCGGCGGGCAGCAGCAACAGCTGGCGATCGCCCGCGCACTGGCGGCCAAACCCAAGCTGCTGATCCTGGACGAGCCCACCGAAGGCATCCAGCCGAGCATCATCAAGGACATCGGCCGTGTTATCCGCATGCTGGCTGACCGGGGCGACATGGCCATCCTGCTGGTCGAGCAGTACTACGACTTTGCACAGGAGCTGGCCGACGACTACCTGGTCATGGAGCGCGGCGAGTTCATCGCACGCGGTCTGGGCAAGGATATGGAAGCCAACGGCGTGCGGCAGCTCGTGGCGATCTGACAAACCGCCAGGTTGGCAATGTCCGGGCCGGCCCGGGTCCTGTACGCCACCGCGCCCGGGCGCGATGTTTTTCTTCAGCCCGAGCCGTGGCGCGCTGCGGGATCAGTCGCCGGCCGGGTAGCGGATGCAGGCGCGCCCAGCCGAGTATTCGACGCTGGCCGACTCCGCCCTGGCCAGTGCCTCCACGTCCTGCCACTCGATCCCGCGGTAGGACGGACCCCCTATGTCCATGGCCTGGGCTTCGCGCGGCCGCAGGGTCAGCGTCAGTGTGATGCCTTCAGCCGAAGGCTCCGCCTGTAGGATGACCTCGGCCGCCTTGTCTGCTGCATCGGTCAACGCCACCAGCGCCGCAGCGAATACGCTTCGCATCAGCGAGCGGGGCACCTGCATGGCCGCGCCGGCCGTTTCATTGACGGCCACGAAGCCGCGCAGGGCCAGGTCGGTCTCCAGTACGCCCAGGCACTCCGCGACACCGCCGGCCACTGTGATGCTGTCCGCCTGCTTTGGCGCTACCCAGCTGATCAGGCTGACGCAGGTGGCCGCAGCCTCGCGCGACAAGGCGCCCATGTCGGCGCTCTTTTGCTGGATGGACGCCATGTCCGGCGCCGGCGACTGCGAGCGGCGCTCCAGCATCGCGGCCAGCATGCCCAGCGGCTGCAGCGCGCCGATCATGTGGTGTCGCAAGGCAGGTGTAAGGCGGCGCAGCAGTGCGTAGCGCGCAGCTTCTCCAAGCCGGAGGTTCAGGCCGTCGCTGTCGGATGGTGGAGGCGGTTGTTGCATGGTGTGCAGGCTTGTCGGGCGATGGATTTCGGGCTGTCAACGGGACGATCAGTCGGGCGGGGCGACTGCGGCGTCGAGTATGGTGCGGATGCGGGTGGCAAGTTCATCCAGTGCAAAGGGCTTGGCAATCATCTCCATGCCGGCGGCGAGGAACTCCGAGCGCACGGCAGCGTTCTCAGCATAGCCTGTCATGAAGAGCACCGGGAGGTGGGGCCTGTGCTGACGTGCAATCTCGGCCACCTGGCGGCCGTTCATGCCGGGCAACCCGACGTCGGAGACCAGCAGGTCGATTTTCCGGGAGGATTCCAGGAAGGGGATGGCTGCCAGGCCCGTGGCCGCCTCGATGGTCGTATACCCCAGGTCGTGCAGTTCCTCCACCACCAGCATGCGCACGGCGGGTTCGTCTTCCACCACCAGCACGACTTCACCGGCTCCATGCGGTATGGCGGCCGGTGTTAACGCCGGCCTGGGAGCCTCCAGGGCGATTGTGTCGCGCGGCAGGTACAGCTTCACGGTAGTCCCGCGGCCGGGCTCGCTCTCGATGCGCACATGCCCGCCGGACTGCTGGGTAAAGCCGTAGATCATCGACAGACCCAGTCCGGTTCCCTGGCCGATGGGCTTGGTCGTGAAGAACGGGTCAAACGCCTTGGCCAGCACATCGGCCGGCATGCCCATGCCGGTATCCTTCACCGATACGACCGCATACTCCCCGGGGTTCAGCCCATCGTGGTTCGACGTATACGCTTCTTCGAGAACCTCGTTGCTGGTCTCGATGGTCAGCGTGCCTCCTTCCGGCATCGCGTCACGCGCGTTGATGGCCAGGTTCAGGATGGCGGATTCGAGCTGGTTCTCGTCGCTGCGCGCATGCCAGACATCCTTGCCGGTCACCACCTGCAGGCCCAGCTGTTCACCGAGCGTGCGGCGCAGCATTTCTTCCATCGATTGGACCAGCTGACTGATGTCCACTGCCTTGCTGTCCAGCGACTGGCGGCGGGCAAAGGCGAGCAGGCGGTGAATCAGCGCAGCGGCGCGGGCCGAGGAGTTGGTCGCTGATGTCATGAAGCGCTCGACATCGTCAGTGCGCCCTTCGGCCAGCCGGCGGCGCACGGTCTCCAGTGAGCCGCTGATGCCCTGGAGCAGGTTGTTGAAGTCGTGGGCAATGCCTCCTGTCAACTGACCCAGCGCTTCCATCTTCTGGCTCTGGCGCAGCCGCGCTTCGGCTTCCTTGAGGGCCATGTCGGCCGCGCGCTCGGCAGTGATGTCGCGACCGACTGCATGGATGAACTCCTCGTCCGGCACCGCCGTCCAGGAGATCACGCGATAGCTGCCGTCCCGGTGGCGAAGCCTGTTTTCGAAGCGCAGTGTGGATATGCCCGCTGCCAGGTGCGCTGCGTCAGCCAGGCCGGCCTCGCGGTCGTCCTCGTGAATCAGCGCGAGGAAAGATGTACCCAGCAGGTCTTTCTCATCCCAGCCCAGGAGGTTCTTCCAGGCGGGGTTGACGGCTGTGATCATGCCGCTGAACCGTGCCACCATCATGACATCGGTGGACAGCCGCCACATCCGGTCGAGGTCGCGGGTACGCTCCTGCACCCGCTGGCCGAGTGAGGCATTCACGCGGGACAGTTCTGCCTGCGCCGCCTTCTGGTCGTCGATGTCGGTGTTGGTACCCAGCCAGCGCGAGCTCCCGCTCACGCCTTCGATCGGTACGGCGCGCACGATGTGCCAGCGGAACACGCCGTCATGGCGGCGGATGCGGAACTCGGTTTCGTATACCTTGCCTGATACCAGCGAGGCAGCCCATGCCTGCGCAACCCGGGGCAGGTCCTCGCGGTGCACGATATTGCCCCAGCCATCACCGGACAGCTGTTCGGTGGTCTTGCCTGTGTACTCCAGGATCTTCTGGTTGAACCAGTCCATCGCGCCATCGGGCGTGGCTGTCCATACCTGGTTGGGGATCGTCTGGGTCAGCGCGCGAAACCGTGCCTCGCTTTCCCTCAGCGTGGCTTCAGATTGCTTGCGCTCCTCAAGGTGCTGGCGCATGGTGTACTGGCGCCTGCGCGCGCGCAGCGCTGAATCGGCGGCGCTGGCCAGCGTCTCCGCATTGACGGGCCGCTCCAGGAGGATGACGTTGCCCAGGATGTGCAGCGCCTCCAGTGCCGGCGCGGACCGGCGCCCGGCCTGCCGTGTTGCCATGACGATGAACGGGAAGTCGGACCAGGGCGGCTGGCGGTTGACCCAGGCCTCCAGTTCATGGCGCGGTACCTCGGCCAGCGCTTCCTCGGTCACGATGACGGCTGCCGCACCTTCGGCCAGACAGTCCAGCAGGCTCATTGGCCTGTCGCAGATGAAAGTGGACATCCCCCCTGCAGCGAGGATGCCCTGCACGACCTGGGCGTCACGCCCGCGGGGTGCGTGAATGAGGATCCGTTGTTCCACGGGTCAGGCCTGCTGCGCGAGCGTGCTGTCGCCCAGCAGGGGAACGGACCCCTTGTAATTGGGTACACCGCTGAGCACGCCCTCAAAGTCCACCAGTGCCGGTCCGATCTCCACACCATCCTTGCCAAGCCTGAATTCCCGTATCGTCAACTCGTGCTGATTGGTGCGGCTCTTGACCGCTGACACTGCCTTGAGCAGGCTGCCGCGCGATTCAAAGTAGCGGAACAGCAGGATGGCGTCGCTCAGGTAGCTCAGGTCCACGTCGCTGCGCACATCGCCAACCAGCCCGTGCTGCCCCATGATCAGGATGGTCACGACGCCGCGCTGGTTCAGGTAGGTCAGGAGTTCATGCAGTTGCAGCAGCAGGAACTTGCCTCCCGGCATGGCTTGCATGTAGGCATTCAGGCTGTCGATGACAACCGTGCCGGCACCGCGCGTTTCAACTGCGTCGCGCACCATGTTGGCAAACTCGCCCGGGGATACCTCTGCGGGGTCCAGCGCCGATATCTGCAACTGCCCATTGTCGATATACCCGCCCACAGGTATGCCCAGGGCGTCCGCGCGGAGCAGCAGCGTGCCAAGCCCCTCATCGAACAGGTAATAGGAGGCTTTCTCGCCACGCTGCAGGGCGGCCAGGACGCTGGCAAGCGCGGTCGTCGTCTTGCCAACGCCCGATGGGCCGCTGAATAGCGTGTTGCTGCCGCGGGCGAAGCCGCCACCGAGAAGCTTGTCCAGCATTTTCGTGCCGGTGCTCATGACGGTGGGCTCGAACTGGACATGATGGTCTGCTGCCACCAGGCGCGGGAAAAGGCACCGGTGACCAGGTTGAAATCATGTTCACCACTGCGGAATTTCACGCCGCGCAGCTTCACCACCCGCAGGTGCCGCCGCTCCGGACCGTAGTCGCCCTGGCTTTGCTCCAGGCAGATGACGCCGTGGGCAATGCTGTGCAGTTGAAGGTCGCCTGACTGCGCTGTCTTGTCGTCCAGCATCAGCACGGTACAGCCCATGCTTTTGAAAAAATGCTTCAGCGTGAGGATCTGTCGCCGGTAGCGCAGCGGATCCTGCGCGAGCAGCCGCATCTCTGACAGGCTGTCAAACACAACGCGCACCGGCCGGAGCTTCTCAACGACTGCCATGACGCCGCGCGTGGTTTCACCCAGCTCGACTTCTGCCGGATGCAGGATGGACTGTTCGGCCTCCAGGCTCAGCACCTCTTCAGACACCAGCTCGAAAATTTCCATGCCTTCCAGCAACCAGCCATGCGAAGCTGCCACGGTGGCAAGCTCTTCTGCGGTCTCGGAAAGCGTGACGTACAGGCCTGTTTCGCCCTTGGCCACGCCCTCGAGAAGAAACTGGATGCCAAGGGTGGTCTTGCCGGCGCCGGGGTTGCCTTCCACCAGGTAGAGGTGCTTCCTGGGCAAGCCGCCGCCCAGGATATTGTCCAGGCCGGCGATGCCTGTCGAGGCGCGATCGCTTGCGGTCCGCACCGGGTGCCTGGATGTACTGCTGTTGGCTTGACTGGCCATAGGGTCCTCGCTCGCTTCTTGTTCTTCCCTTGTCGCGGAAAGAGGGTCCGGAAACTGTCATCAAATGCTACCGAATCCTGTTTCGCGCTCTCGTGGGTTGCGGGCCGAACCCTGCGTAGGAGTCATCCTACCGGTGGGACGCCGTGCTGTATAAGAACGGGCATGACAGCAGAAACCGCTCAAGCCACGCCCGTCCGGGCCCCGGGTGCGCCACGGGGTGAACCACTGCCGCTGCCCTCCCGGGAAGCCGTCGCCCTGCTTGACCCGTTTGTGCGTGTCGGCCTGGATCGCATTCAGGTGGTGTCGTCGGAGCGTGCCGCGAGGCAGGCCGTGGAAGAAATGCGCGGCCTGCGCGTGGTCGGTTTTGACACCGAGTCCAAGCCCACTTTCCTGAAAGGCGAGGTGTCCGGCGGGCCGCATGTCGTGCAGTTCGCGGTGGCTCACCAGGCCTGGGTGTTCCAGCTGCATGACGCGGTGTGCCGGGAGGCAGTGGCGACCTTGCTGGCCTCCAGCGAGCTCACCAAGGTCGGCTTTGGCCTGGACGGTGACCGTAGCCAGATCATGGCCAAGTTCGGGGTGCCGCCGCAGGCCGTGCTGGACCTGGACCACGCCTTCCGCCGGATGGGCTACCGCAAGTCCGTCGGCGTGAAGACGGCGGTGGCCCTGCTGTTCAACCAGCGCTTTGTCAAGTCAAAGAAAGTAGCGACCACTAACTGGGCCAACCCGCGGTTGACGGAAATGCAGGTGCTGTATGCGGCCAATGATGCCTGGGCGGCGATACGGGTGTTTGAGGAACTGGGCCTCACGCTGCCCTGAGCACGGCCCGGGGCCTTCCGGGCAACCTGGCGTTGTCCGTGCCGCCGGCTACACCGACCAGACGCGCGGATTGGGCGCAGCGTGCTTCCAGAAATGCCCTCGCCAGGCCGACCACACCTGCCGCATCAGGTGCATCGCCGGCTCCACCAGCGGCGCCAGCGCCCTGACCACCACCACTTGCGGGTTGGGGCTGGTGGCACCGGCCGTGTCACGCAGATCATGAGCGTCGATCACGGCACGCGCCGCATTCAGCGCCTGATCGCGCCGCGTCCTGTCAAGCTTGCTGCCGGCCACAAAAAAGATGGATGCCATGCAGCGCTGTCCGGCCAGGCCGAGCGGCCCATCCAGCAGGCGCGAGTCCGATGCCTCCAGGCGCCCGCGTTCCAGCCAGACGCCCGGCACCTCGATGTGCTGGCGGAAGCTGCCCTTGTCAAACGGCTGACTGGCGCTGGGCAAGCCGAGGGCGGTCACGTCCCAGCCCATGAACTCGGCCGTTGGCGCAAGCGTGATGACGAGCCGGTTCTCCGCCAGGCAGCCGCTGTGGCAGATGGCCTCCAGCGGCAGCCACTCCAGGCGTGCGTTGTCTTCGAGTGAGATGCGCGTGTGCTGCAGCGCCGGCTCACCTTGCGAGGTGTAAAAGCGTGTGGCGCCAGGCGTGGTGATGAGACCATGCGCCCCGGCGCCGGCTGTGATCGAAATGTCCAGCGTGTCGCCGCCCACCAGGCCGCCCGGTGGGTGCACCAGGACGTTGTGGCAGATGGCATCTCCCTCAGGGTAGAGGCTCTGCAAGATGCGTAGCGGGCCGCTGTGCTGGAAACGCGCAACGCTTCGTGCGGCTTCATTGCGGTAGTCAAGGTCCAGTTTTGCGTGCCAGGGCATGGGTGGAGTTTACGTGCAGCGGTCTTGAGTGCAGCGCCTACGGCGCTGTGAATGTGGAGCCGCGCGTTGCGCGGCTTTTTCCTGTACCTCACGCAAGGCTGTGGGCAGGGCTGTGGGCGCTTCACTTTGGCGCCCTCCGCTTCGCT
>CAZFKW010000092.1:0-2779 GCA_964519795.1 uncultured Ramlibacter sp.
ACTGGGTGAGTGTCTCGATGTCCAGGTGCTTGCCGTCGCTTTGCCGCGCCATGGCCACGCTCGCCAGCCGCACCAGAGGGTGCTGCGCACTCTCAGCCTGCGTCAGCCTTGCCGTGGTGCGACGCGCTTCCTCTGTCGAAATGATGCCATCCGCATTGAGCCACTCGACGAGGCGGCGCCAGTCCAGCGGGCCGGTGAAGGGCTTGGCCGCTCCGGTCTTGCCGGGCGTTTTGGGGGGTAGGACGGCGCTCATGGAATGGTGGGTTTGAACACCCGCAGCCATTTTGGTGCAGGCAATCCCCACTGAGTTTGGACGTTTTCCGCGCGTTCGGCAAGTTCCGGGCGTTTCGGCCGCGTGGCTGTGCGCTGCGCCAGCACCACGGTGTTGCCCTCCCGCGTCGGTTTGAACGCCCAGACAGCATCCTTGCCGAACGCTGCAGCGATCTTTGCGAGGCTCTGTTCATAGCTGGAAGACCGGCCGAACAGGTTCACGGTCATGCAACCGTCTGCGGTGAGCAGCCGGCGGCAGTCGGCATAGAAAGCCTCGCTGTCCAGCACGGGCGCCGCAGCCTCATGGTCGTACAGATCCACCTGGAGCGCGTCCACGGTTCCATGCCAGTGCGGATGCGCCGCCACCACCGCGGCGTCGCCCAGCACCACCTGAAGGCGGGGCGTGTCCGGCGGCAGCTTGAACCACAGCCGGCAAGCGGCCACCACCTGGGGGTTCAGCTCGATGGCCGTGGCCTTCATCTTCAGCTTTTTGTAGCAGAACTTGGTGAGCGATGCCGCACCCAGCCCCAGCTGCATGGCGTGGCGCGACGCCACCGAGGCCGGCTCCACGAACAGCAGCCAGGCCATCATGCGCTGCACATACTCCAGCTCGATGTCCCAGGGTGCATCCATCAGCATGGAGCCCTGGATCCATTCGGTGCCAAGGTGCAGGTAACGGATGTCGCCGTAGTCGGAGAAATTGACTTCCGGCAGGGCCGGCGCGGGAGATTTCATTGCCATCAATCTGTCATTCAAGGAGTCCGTGCGCAGCTGCGACTTTGCGCCACGCAGCCAGTTTGCGGTCAAAGCTCCATGAGGCATTGGCCGGGCTGGTGGAGGGCAGCCGGTACACCGGCACACCGAGCGCCGCCGTGTGGCGCGAATGCCGGAAGCTCTCCCCACCATTGTGCGCGATGGCCGTGAGCTGCGGGCACTGCACCCGCAGCCATGCAAAGTCATTCACCCGGGCATTGCGGATGCTGGTGTCCAGGCTGCCTTCCCGCTCACATGCGGAATACATGTCCCAGACGCCCAGGCGCCGCGCCAGCAGCCAGTTGCACCGCCCGGCATAGTCTGCAACCGCAGGCAGCGGATACTGCGGCCACAGTGCCTGCAGGATCTTCCAGAAATGATTCTGCGGATGCGCGTAGTACTGCCGGCGGGCCAGGGACTGGCCACCAGGAAAGCTGCCCAGTATCAACAAGGCTGTCGTGCCGGCAATCACGGGTGGCAGGCCGACCAGGCCGGGCGATGCAGCCGCATCGGCCTGCGGCGGGATGTGCCTGCTCATCCCTGCCGGGCTGCAATGAGCGCAGCCAGCCGGGGGAGTGCTTCGATGGAATTGCCGAGCGCCGCTGACTGCAGTTCCTCCAGCGTCATGCCCCGCAAGCTGGCCATCACGCCGGCGATGCGTGGCAGCTCGGCCGGTGTGTTGCGCCCCTGCGCCTTGCCGCCCTCTCGCTGCTGCGCGGTAACGTACAGCCAGTGGGGCGGGATGTCAGGAGAATCCGTTTCAAGCACCAGCGCGTCAAGCGGCAGCTTTTCCGCAAGGCGGCGCAGCTGGAGCGCCCGGTCGAAGGTGACGGCACCGCCAAAGCCAAGCCTGAAGCCCAGCCTGATGAATTCCTGCGCCTGCTTTTCGCTGCCATTGAAGGCATGGGCAATGCCGCCCTGCAAGTGGTGCTTGCGCAGCCCCCCGAGCACCTTGTCCGCTGAACGGCGCACATGCAGGATGACCGGCAAGTCATGCTTGCGGGCCAGTTTGAGCTGCTCGAGATAAACATGTTCCTGCCGGACGGGATCCAGGCCGGGCACAAAATAGTCCAGGCCGATCTCGCCGACGGCTACCAGGCGCGGATCGTCCCTGCGCCGGGCCAGTTCATCGTCCAGCCGCGCCAGATCGTCATCGGCCGCCGTACCGCTGCACAGCGGGTGAATGCCCAGGGCATAACTGTCCCGAAACCGGTGGGCCATCTCCCGCACGGCATCGAAGTTCGCCACCGCCACCGCCGGTATCACGCAATGGCCCACACCGGCGGCCGCCGCCCCGGCCCGAACAGCGTCCACGTCGGCCGCCAATTCCGGCGCATCAAGGTGCACATGGGTATCTATCCAGAAGCTCATGGCGAAATGATGCACCAAAGCCGTACCTTGCAAAAAGTTCCCGAATCCGACCCCTGTCCGGGGAGATGCATAAACGCGCAAACCGTGATACCGTGGCTGTGAAGTCAGGTATTTCAACCCTTGAAGTCACAGGTGCACGGATGCGCAGGTCAGTCCTTTACAGCCGTTCCAGCCGGGTCGAGCAGACGCCACCCGCTCCTGCCGCACCCGCGCCCGGACGCATCCGCACATCGCTGTCCCGGATCTCGCCATCAAGCCCCCGTGTTCTCTGGTCTGCCATTGCGCTGCTCGCCCTGCTGCTGGCACTGACCCTGGCGCTGGCGCTGCTGCCCGGCGCCGGCAAGCTCACCCAGGAAGACATTGACAAGGCCGTGATGCACACGCT
>CAZFKW010000092.1:2789-11351 GCA_964519795.1 uncultured Ramlibacter sp.
GTGGCGTTGGCGGCGGGCGAAGTGGGCGTCGTGCCCGTCGCCGGCGGCCAAGGCGGCCGAGAATGTTCGCCCTTCAATCGTCCGGGTCGTGGGCTACGGCAAGACCAGGGACAAGAACGGCAAGGAAAGCAAGGAAGAAACCGAACACGGTGTCGGCACCGGCGTGGTTATCGTCGACAAGGGCATCATCCTGACGAACCTGCATGTGGTCTCCGGCGCCCAGACCATCAAGGTCACCTTCTCCGACGGGCTGGAATCCATTGCCACCGTCACCGGCGTCCAGCCTGAAAACGACCTGGCCGTGCTGCAGGCCCAGAAGATTCCCGACGACCTGATCGCGGCGACCATGCGTTCGACGGCCGACCTGCTGCCCGGCGACCAGGTGGTGGCGGTCGGCTTTCCGTTCGGCATCGGCCCCTCGGCTTCGGCCGGCATCGTCTCCGGCCTGAAGCGTTCGTTCCGCTCGCCTGAAGGCAAGCAGGAAATGCGCAACCTGATCCAGTTTGATGCCGCGGCCAACCCTGGCAACTCAGGCGGCCCCCTCGTGACCATGGACGGCGAAGTCGTGGGCATCGTCACCGCCATCCTGAACCCGACCTCGGCCCGCACCTTCATTGGCATCGGTTTTGCCGTGCCCATCGAGAACGCGGCCTCGGCGGCCGGCCTGCCGCCGTTCTAGTCCCACCCCGCCAGACGCACCAGCCGGATTTGCCAGACACATTCACTACCCGAAAGACGCCCCACCATGAGCATGGAAGCCACGACACTTCAGGACAGCGACACCGCCAAACTCATGGAGCAGATCCTCTACGAGGTCAAGCGTGTGGTCGTCGGGCAGGACAAATTCCTTGAGCGTGTGATGGTCGCCATGCTGGCGCAAGGCCACCTGCTGGTGGAAGGCGTACCAGGCCTGGCCAAGACACTCACGGTCAAGACACTTGCAAGCACCGTGCGTGGGCAGTTCAAGCGCATCCAGTTCACCCCCGACCTGGTGCCGTCCGACCTGGTCGGCACACGCGTCTACAACCAGAAGACCGGCGATTTCAGCACCTCGCTCGGCCCGGTGTTCACCAACCTCCTCCTGGCCGATGAGATCAACCGGGCGCCTGCCAAGGTCCAGAGCGCCCTGCTGGAGGTGATGCAGGAGCGCCAGGTCACCATTGCCGGCGAGACGCACAAGGTGCCCAGCCCCTTCCTCGTCATGGCCACGCAGAACCCGATTGAAACCGAAGGCACTTACCCGCTGCCCGAGGCGCAGGTTGACCGCTTCATGATGAAGGTGCTGGTGGACTACCCGACCGATGAAGAGGAATACGTCATTGTCGAGCGGGTGATCGGCGCTGCGGTGTCCGTGACGGAAGTGGCCACGACCGGGCAGCTTGCCGCCCTGCAGAAGGAATGCCGGCGCGTCTATGTGGACCCGTCGCTGATCCAGTATGCGGTCAAGCTGGTGTCAGCCACGCGCACACCGGACAGGCATGGCCTGAAGGACCTGGCGCGCTTCATCACCTTCGGCGCCAGCCCGCGCGCCACCATCAACCTGACCGAAGGCGCCCGGGCCCTGGCCATGTTGCGCGGCCGCACCTATGCGCTGCCGGAGGACATGACCGACCTGGTGCCGGACGTGTTCCGCCACCGCCTGGTGCTGTCCTACGAAGCCCTGTCCGAAGGCTTGTCGGCCGACGCCATCACCGCGAAGATCATGGCCAAGATTCCGCCGCCCGCCAAGCCCTTGCAACACGAAAAACTGGCGGCCTGAATGAAACACCCCCGAAGCGCCTTCGGCGCCTCCCCCTCAAGGGGGCACCACCAGCGGCCCGTCCTGAGCCTGTCGAAGGGCGGTTCCGCGGTGGTTCACGAACAGGACACGTGATGCCACTGTTCCGCCGCTCAAAACCAACTCCTGCCAAAGTGCAACAGTCAGCACCGGCTGCGCCTGCAGTCTCAGCCGAGCATGTGCTCAAGCGGCTGGAGTGGACAGTCGTGCGGCGCCTCGACGGACTGCTCCAGGGCGACTACCGGACCCTGTTGCGCGGCTCGGGACTTGACCTGGCCGACCTGCGCGAATACCAGCACCATGATGATGTGCGCCACATCGACTGGAACGTCACGGCGCGGACCGGGACACCGCATGTGCGCGTGTTTACCGAAGACCGCGAGATGGCCGCCTGGTTCCTGCTGGACCTGAGCCCGTCCATCGACTTCGGCTCGGGCGACCAGCGCAAGGTCCACGTATCGTCAGAGTTCGTCGCCGTGCTGGCGCGCATGCTCACGCGGCACGGCAACCGGGTGGGTGCCCTGCTCTACGCCGCCGGTCCCGAAACCATGATTCCCACGCGCAGCGGCCGCAGGCATGTGCTGCACCTGCTGCATTCCATCAGGACACAGCCCCTCGTGTCAGGCTCTGGCGAGGCGGGCGTCACCCGGCTGCACGAGTTGCTGCAATCGGCAGCCGGCACGATACGCCGGCGCTCGACCATTTTTGTGGTTTCCGATTTCATCAGCGAGCCGGGCTGGGAAAAGCCACTGGCCATGCTGGCGCAGCGCCATGAAGTGGTGGCCGTGCGCCTGCTGGACCCGCTGGAGCTGGAGTTGCCCGACCTCGGGCTGTTGACCATCCGCGATGCCGAAACCGGCGAGCAGGTGCTGGTGGACACCCATGACGCCGGCTTCCGCAAGCGTTTTGCCCGCATCGCAGCCCAGCGCGAGGCAGACTTGCGCCAGTCGCTGGCCAAGGCTGGTGTCGATGCGCTCGAGCTGTCCACCGATGATGACCTGGTTGACGCCATCATGCGTTTCACTGACATGCGCAAAAGGCGCAGCCGCATGGCAGCAGGGGGCTCCGTGCCTGCACACCTGCGCCATGCCGCGTGAGGAGTAAGGAATCATGACATTTCTCTGGCCCCAACTTCTGTGGCTCCTGCTGGCCGTCCCGCTGCTGGTAGGCGTATATGTCTGGCTGCTGCGGCGCAAGAAGAAAACCGCACTGCGCTACGCCAGCCTGTCCATCGTCAAGGAGGCCATGGGCACGGGGCAGAGCATCCGCAGGCACATACCGCCCATCCTCTTCCTGCTGTCAATTGCAGCCATGCTGCTGGCGGCCTCGCGCCCGTTTGCCGTCGTCATGCTGCCGTCGCAGCAGGAGACCATCATCCTGGCCATGGATGTCTCCGGCAGCATGCGCGCCACTGACGTTCAGCCCAACCGCCTGGTGGCCTCGCAAAATGCGGCCAAGGCCTTCCTCACGAGCCTGCCGCGCCACGTCAAGGTGGGCATCGTTGCCTTTGCCGGGTCTGCCAATGTGGTTCAGCCGGCGACCGTCAACCGCGAGGACCTGGTCGCCGCCATCGACAAATTCCAGCTGCAGCGCGCCACCGCGATCGGCAGTGCGCTCGTCGTTTCGCTGGCCGAACTGCTGCCCAACTCGGGCATCGACCTGGCCGACATGACCTATGGCCGCAACCGGCAGATGGGCGCGTCCATTGACAAGCCCGCCAGCCCGGAAAAGAAGGAATTCACGCCGGTGCCTCCCGGCTCGCACTCATCGGGCGCCATCATCCTGCTGACAGACGGCCAGCGCACGACAGGTGTGGACACGATGGAAGCCGCCAAGATGGCAGCCGACCGGGGCGTGCGGGTGTACACGGTCGGCATCGGCACGGTGGACGGCGAAACCATTGGGTTCGAGGGCTGGTCGATGCGCGTGCGGCTGGACGAGGAAACGCTCAAGGGCGTGGCCAACAGGACGCAGGGCGAGTACTACTACGCCGGGAACGCAACGGACCTGCAAAAGGTCTACGAGAAGCTGGGGTCGCGGCTGACGATGGAGAAGAAGGAAACCGAGATCTCCGGCCTGCTGGCCCTGGTCGCCGCAGCGCTGGCCATTGTGTCGGCAGGGCTGTCCCTGCTCTGGTTCAACCGGATCCTGTAGATCCTGCTGCTGGCTCCGGCAAGGGTCCCGTCGTTGCGGCCGCCGCAAACAGGGCAGCACAACAGGAGCGGTAGCTACTCCTGCAACACGCCTTGCACGAGACGCAGCTGGCGACCGCACCGCGCGGCCAGCGCTTCATCATGCGTCACCATCACAAAGGCTGTGCCATGGTCTCTTGCCAGTTGCAGCATCAGGTCAAACACGCCATTGGCGGTTGAGCGGTCGAGATTGCCTGTCGGCTCGTCGGCGAGCACGCAGGCAGGCTGCGTGACGAGCGCGCGCGCAATCGCCACGCGCTGGCGCTCGCCGCCGGAAAGCTCGGCGGGCCGGTGGTGCAGGCGCTCGCGCAGGCCCACTGCGCCCAGCATTTTTTCGGCGACCCTGGCCGCATCGTCGCGTGTCTGCCGCCTGATCCACAGCGGCATGGCGACATTGTCCTGCGCGCTGAACTCGGGCAGGAGGTGGTGAAACTGGTACACGAAGCCCAGGTAACGGTTGCGCAGGGCGCCTTGCGCAGCCGCGTCGAGTTCTGACAGGTCCTGGCCCTTGATCCGGACGCTGCCGGACGTGGGTGCGTCCAGGCCGCCCAGCAGGTGAAGCAAAGTGCTCTTGCCGGAGCCGGAGGCGCCTACGATGGCAAGTGTTTCACCCGCCCGGACCTCAAGTTGCACGCCCTGCAGGACGGTCACATCGAGCCGTCCTTCCGTGAAGCGTTTGGTCAGGCCCTGGCATTGCAGGACGACGTTGGTGCCGAACGTGGGGGCTACATCACTCATAACGCAGTGCCTCCGCCGGGTTCACGCGGCTGGCGCGCCAGCTGGGGTAGATGGTGGCCAGGAAGGCCAGCACCAGCGAAATGATGGCAATGGGCACGATGTCGCTTTGCTGCGGGTCACTTGGCATGCGGCTGATGAGGTAGATGTCCTTGGGCAGGAAGCTGGCACCCAGCGCCTGCTCCAGCGCCGGCACGATGACGTCAATATTGAAAGCCACCCCCAGGCCCAGGGTCAGGCCCGCCAGCGTGCCGATGACCCCCACCATGGCCCCCTGCACCACAAAAATGCCCATGATGCTGCCGGGACTCGCGCCCAGCGTGCGCAGGATGGCAATGTCGGCACGCTTGTCGGTCACCGTCATCACCAGCGTGCTGACCAGGTTGAAGGCCGCCACGGCCACGATGAGTGTGAGGATGATGAACATCATGCGCTTTTCCAGCTGCACGGCGGCAAACCAGGTACGGTTCTGGCGGGTCCAGTCGCGCAGCATGATGGGGCCGGTCATGGTGGTACTCAATTCGTCCGCGACTGTGCGGGCCTGATGCAGGTCCTTGAGTTTCAACCTGATGCCAGTGGGGCCTTCCAGCCGGAAAATGCGCCCCGCGTCGTCCTGGTGGATCAGCACGAGGGCCGAGTCATATTCAAAGTGCCCCGAATCGAAGGTGCCCACGACAGTCATCTGCTTCAGGCGGGGCACCACGCCTGCCGGCGTGACCTGCCCGCTGGGTGCAATCAGGGTCACCTGGTCTCCCTCGCGCGCGCCCAGGCTGCGGGCCAGCTCGCCCCCCAGCACAATGCCGAACTCGCCGGGGATCAGGCGCGACAGCGCGGTGTTCTTCAGTTCGACGGCAAGGTCCGTCACCTGGCCTTCAAGTTCAGGGTCGATCCCGCGCACGATGGTGCCCTTCATGTCCTCGCCACGCGCCAGCAAGGCCTGGGCGGCAATGAACGGCGCCGCGCCGATGACCTGCGGATTCCTGCGCGCCTCGGCCAGCGTCAGATTGACATCCGGCAGGGCCGCGCCGTTGGGCGCGAAGATCTCGATGTGCGACACCACACCGAGCATGCGGTCGCGCACTTCCTTCTGGAAGCCGTTCATCACGCTGAGCACGATGATGAGCGCGGCCACGCCCAGTGCTATGCCCAGCATGGACACGCCAGAGATGAAAGAGATGAATCCGTTGCGCCGTGTGGCACGGCCGGCGCGCGTGTAGCGCCAGCCCAGGATCAGTTCGTAAGGTAATTGCATCTGGGGAGATTGTGGCATCCCGGACAATAGGCCCATGTCGGACAAGGCGCATTTGTTGATTCCCTTCGCGGCCTGCGCCACGCCGCAGGCGGGCGCAGCGCTGGCGGGCCTGCGGCTTTCCCACCTGGAAAAGCTGCTGAACCGGCTGACGCCTGGCGTGGTGGATGCCGGTGACGCACACAGTTTCTCGCCGCCGCACGAGCGAGCGCTGGCGCGGCTGCACGGCTTGCCGCTGGAAGACGGGCTGATCCCATGGGCTGCCTGGGGGCTGCGTGGCCAGGGCCGGGACACCGCCGGCCATTCCTGGGCCGTCATCACACCCTGCCACTGGCAGGTCGGCACGACCAGCGCCAGCATGACCGACCCTGCTGCCCTGAACATCCATGAAGGCGAGTCCCATGCGCTGCTGGAAGCCATGCGCCCCTACTTCAACGAGGACGGCATCGAGCTGTTGTACGACGCGCCTGGCCGGTGGCTGGCCCGCAGCGAATTGTTCCGCAGCCTCCCCACGGCGTCGCTGGACCGGGTGACCGGCCGGAACATCGACGACTGGATGCCCAAAACCAACCAGGCCAAGCCGCTGCGCCGCCTGCAGAACGAAATGCAGATGCTGCTGTACTCCCACCCCGTGAATGACGAACGGGCGGCGCGCGGAGAGGCGCCTGTCAACTCCTTCTGGGCGCATGGCACCGGCGCACTGCCCGGTGGCTCTGCCCTCGCCCACGATACCCACGACGCTTCTCACCCCGACGCATCCGTCCCGGCCCAATCTGTGCTGTCCCGCGCCACTGTCCCCCACATCGCCGGCGGTCTGCGCGACGCCGCCCTGCAGGAGGACTGGCAAGCCTGGGCCAACGCCTGGCGTGCCATCGACGCGAACGATTGCGCCGGCCTGCTGCACCACCTGGAGCAGACCGGCCATGCCATCCTCACGCTCTGCGGCGAACGCAGTGCACAAACCTTTGAAGCCATGCCCGCACCCCTCATGACCCGCCTCTCGAACCTCTCCCGGGTATTCCGGCGCACCACCGCCGCCCGCGTCCTGGAGTCTTTGTGAAAATCAACACCCGCGATGTTCCGCCGCGTGCCGTCTGGGCACTCGAGCGGGCCGGCGTCCATCCCTTGCTGGCGCGCCTGTACGCCGCACGCGGCGTGAGCGCGAAAGACGAGCTGGATGACGGCCTGAACCGCCTGCTGCCGCCCTCCGGCATGATGGGCGCGCAGGAAGCCGCCGTGCTGCTGGCCGATGCAATATCCGCAGGCAAAAAGCTGTGCATCGTGGCCGACTACGACTGCGACGGCGCCACTGCCTGCGCCGTCGGCCTGCGCGGCCTGCGCCTGCTGGGCGCCCAGAATGTGGGCTACATCGTGCCGGACCGCGTGGTGGACGGCTACGGCCTCACCGCGCCGATCGCCCAGCGCGTCAAAGCCAGTGGCGCTGACGTGCTCATCACCGTTGACAACGGCATCGCGAGCGTGGAAGGTGTGGCGATGGCGAAGTCGCTGGGGCTGCAGGTGCTGGTGACGGACCACCACCTGCCCGGCGCCGGACTGCCGGATGCGGATGTCATCGTCAACCCGAACCAGCCCGGCTGCACATTCGAAAGCAAGAGCATGGCCGGCGTGGGCGTGATGTTTTACGTGCTGCTGGCACTGCGGGCGGAGATGCGCTCGCGCGGCACCTTCACGCCGGAGAACCAGCCCAAGCTTGATGCACTTCTGCCCTTGGTCGCGCTGGGCACGGTGGCCGACGTTGTCAAGCTTGACGCCAACAACCGCCGCCTCGTCGCCCAGGGCCTGCGCCGCATCCGCGCGGGCACGCTGCCAGCCGGCCTGGCCAGCCTCTTCACAGCCGCCAGCCGTGACGCCAAAGCGGCCACCACCTTTGACTTCGGCTTTGCCCTGGGTCCGCGCATCAATGCCGCAGGCCGCCTGTCCGACATGACACTCGGCATTGAATGCCTCTTGACCGACGACAAGGCACGCGGCGACGAACTGGCACGCGCGCTGGACGGCATCAACCGCGACCGCCGCGAGATCGAGGGCGACATGCGCGAGCAGGCGATGATGATTGCCGAGTCGCTGTTTGACGAGGGCGAGGAACCGCCGCCTGCCATCTGCGTCTTCGACCCCGACTTCCACGAAGGCGTGGTCGGCATCGTGGCCTCGCGCATCAAGGACAAGCTGCACCGCCCGACCTTCGTGTTTGCCGCGAGCCAGGCCGACGGCAAGGAACATGAACTCAAGGGCTCGGGCCGCTCCATTCCGGGCTTTCACCTGCGCGACGCACTGGACCTGGTGGCCAAGCGCCACCCCGGCGTGTTGCTGCGATTCGGCGGCCATGCCATGGCGGCAGGCTGCACCGTGGATGAGGACCATCTCGATACCTTCGAGCAGGCCCTCAGCCAGGTCGCCCAGGAGTGGCTGGACGCCGCGACGCTCACCCGCCGGCTGGACACCGATGGCCCGCTCAAGCCCGAGTACCGGCGCATCGACCTGGTGGATACGCTGCACAAGGAAGTCTGGGGGCAGGGCTTCGCGGCGCCGGTGTTCAGCGAAGAGGTGGAGGTCGTCTCGCAACGTCTCGTGGGCGAGAAGCACCTGGC
>CAZFKW010000093.1:0-4718 GCA_964519795.1 uncultured Ramlibacter sp.
TTATCCGTTCTTCTGCGCGCTGCTGCTGGTGCTGCTGATGGTGACTTACGTTCCAGCGCTGTCGCTCTGGCTGCCCAACCTCCTGCTGAAATGATGAGGGCGGACTGATGACGAGGATCACATCTGTACGGGTCACGCCCATCGCGTTCCGGGACCCTCCGCTGCTCAACGCGGCGGGCATTCACGAACCCTGGGCATTGCGTTCGATCATCGAGCTTGAAACCGCCTCGGGCCTGGTGGGCATCAATGAGAGCTACGGCGACCTGCCCATGCTTGAGGCGCTGGCCAGGGCCGCGCCGGCCCTCACGGGCCTGTCGCCCTGGGCGCTCAACGAGATGGAGACGCGCGTTGCCGCGCTGGTGGCGCCCAAGGCGCAAGCCGCCTCGGAGTTCCTGGGGCAGCAGATCTCGCTGGCGCCGGGTACGCATGTTTCCAAGACGGTTGCCAAGGTGGTGAGCGCGTTCGAGGTGGCGATGCTGGACCTGCAGGGGCAAATGGCCGGGGCGCCGGTGGTCGATCTGCTGGGTGGTGCCGCCCGCGACCGCGTGCCATTCTCGGCCTACCTGTTCTACAAGTACGCACAGCACATCGACAAGCCTGAGTCGTCCGGCTATCCGGCCGACCCGTGGGGCGAGGCCATCACGCCGGAGCAGCTGGTGGCGCAGGCGCGCCGCATGATCGGCGAGCATGGTTTCAGGAGCATCAAGCTCAAGGCCGGCGCGCTGGCGCCCGAAGCCGAGGCTGCCGGACTGCTGGCGCTTGCCAGAGCCTTCCCCGGCACGCCGCTGCGCATTGACCCCAATGCCAACTGGAGCGTGGCCACCAGCCTGCGGATCGTGGAGCAGCTGCGCGGTGTGCTCGAGTACTACGAGGACCCGGCGCCCGGCCTGGACGGCATGGCGGCCGTGGCGCGCGAATGCGACGTGCCGCTGGCCACCAACATGGTGGTGACTGACTTTGCCGAGTTCCGCCGCAACGCAGACATGGGCTGCCCGGTGAAGATTGTGCTCAGCGACCACCACTACTGGGGCGGCCTGCGCGCGACGCAGCAGCTGTCGCGGCTGTGCCGTACCTTCGAGCTGGGCCTGTCCATGCACAGCAACTCGCACCTGGGCATCAGCCTGGTGGCGATGACGCACCTGTGCGCCAGCGTGCCGCTGCTGACCTATGCCTGCGACACACACTACCCATGGCAGGACGAGGAAGTGGTCGAAGGCGGCAGGCTCAGGTTCGAGGAAGGGAGCCTGCGGGTACCCACCGGCCCTGGCCTTGGCGTGACCATTGATCGCACGGCCCTGGCCCGGCTCCATGACAACTACCTGCACTGCGGCATCCGCAACCGGGATGATCTTGCGCAGATGCGCAAGTACGACCCGGCCTTTACCGGCGTGCAACCCCGCTTCTGACATGAATACCTGGGTCTATATCTCCGCCGCAGAGAGCCAGGAAATCCTGGTGATGCAGCTGGACCGTGCCGCGGCGGCGCTCGCGCCAGTGGCCGCCGTGCCGGTGGGCGGCACTGCGATGCCCATGGTGGTCAGCAAGGACAGGAAGTTCCTGTACGTGGCGCTGCGCTCGCAGCCCTACCGTGTGCTGACTTTCGCCATAGATGGCGCAACCGGCGGCCTGGACAGGCTCGGCGAGTCCGCGCTGGCCGACAGCATGTGCAACATCGACCTGGATCCTTCGGGCAAGTGGCTGTTTGCTGCGTCTTACGGCGGCAACAGCATCACGGTGAACAGCATTGGCGAGGATGGCGTCGTCGGGCCGGTACAGCAGCTGGTTCGCACCTCACCGAACGCACATGCGATCCATGCCGATGCTGCGGGCCGGTTCGTGTTTGCCACCAGCCTGGGCGGCGACAACCTGTCGAGCTGGAGGTTCGACCCGTCCAGCGGCATGCTGTCTCCCAACGAACCGGCGCTGGTCAAGGTGACGCCGCCCGGCACCGGCCCGCGCCACTTCCTCTGGGACAAGGCGCAGAGTTTCGCCTACCTGATCAACGAGCTGGACGGCGGCGTGGATGTGTTCGCCTATGACGCCGGCAAGGGCGCGATGAGCCATGTGCAGCGCAGCAGCGTCGTGCCGCCAGGCTTCACCGGCAAGGTCTGGGCGGCCGACCTGCAGATCGCGCCCGACGGCAGATTCCTGTATGGCTCCGAGCGCACGTCGAGCACGCTGACCACCTTCAAGGTGGACGCCGCCACGGGTCGTCTCCAGGTCGTCGGCCAGACGCCGACCGAGAAGACCCCGCGCGGTTTTGCCGTGGACTCCACCGGCCGCTTCCTCATCTCCACCGGCCAGGATTCGCATGGCGTTTCCCTGCACGTGATCGACCCGGCCACGGGCCTGCCAGGCCCCGGCAGGAGCCAGCCGGCCGGCAAGAACCCCAACTGGGTCGAGATGGTCGACTCCTGAACGGCAGACTGCTCCATGACAACGGCCAACTCCCGCCAACCGCTCTTCATCCGCATGCATGATGCGGACAACGTCGCCATCGTCGCCAACGATGGCGGCCTGGAGGCAGGCGCGGTGTTCGGCAATGGTCTGGTGCTGGTGGACCGTGTGCCGCAGGGCCACAAGGTGGCGCTGGTTGACCTGCCGAAGGGCACTGCCGTCAGGCGTTACAACGTCACCATCGGCACGGCCGGCAGGGACATCGCTGCGGGAAGCTGGGTGCATGAGCGGCTGCTGGACATGCCGGCCGCGCGCGAGCTGCAAGGCTTGCCGATGGCCACGGTCAGGCCGCCCGCGCTGACGCCCCTGGAGGGTTACACCTTTGAGGGTTTCCGCAATGCTGATGGCTCGGTGGGCACCCGCAACATCCTGGCCGTCACCACCACGGTGCAGTGCGTGGCCGGCGTGGTCGACTTTGCGGTGCAGCGCATCAAGGCCGAACTGCTGCCCCGTTACCCGTACGTGGACGATGTGGTGGGCCTGGAACACACCTACGGCTGCGGCGTGGCCATTGATGCGCCGGATGCCGTCATTCCCATCCGCACGCTGCGCAACATCAGCCTGAATCCCAACTTTGGCGGCGAGGTCATGGTGGTGAGCCTGGGTTGCGAGAAGCTGCAGCCCGAGCGGCTGCAGCCGCCTGGCAGTTTCGCGATTGTCGATGAGCGCACTTCGGGCGCGGCAGCTCCTGCAAGCGGTGGCGCCGCCGGAACGGGCAGCACGCTCGACGTGGTCTGCCTGCAGGCAGAGAACCATGTGGGCTTCATGTCGATGATCGACTCCATCATGTCCACCGCGCAGGTCCACCTGGAGCGGCTGAACGCCCGCCGGCGCGAGACGGTGCCGGCCAGCGAGCTGGTGGTCGGCGTGCAGTGCGGCGGCAGCGATGCGTTCAGCGGGGTCACCGCCAACCCGGCGGTGGGCTTCTGCACCGACTTGCTGGTGCGCGCCGGCGCGAGCGTGATGTTCTCCGAGAACACCGAGGTGCGCGACGGCATCGACCAGCTGACCGCGCGCGCGGGCACACCCGAAGTGGCTGAAGGCATCATCCGCGAGATGGCCTGGTACGACGCCTACCTGAAGAAGGGCATGGTTGACCGCAGCGCCAACACGACGCCGGGCAACAAGCAGGGCGGCCTGTCCAACATCGTCGAGAAGGCCATGGGTTCCATCGTCAAGTCGGGCACCGCACCCATCACCGGCGTCATCCCGCCCGGCGAGAAGCTCAAGGCAAAGGGCCTCACCTATGCCGCCACCCCTGCCAGTGACTTCATCTGCGGCACGCTGCAGCTGGCTGCCGGCATGAACCTGCATGTCTTCACCACCGGCCGCGGCACGCCCTACGGGCTGGCGCAGGTGCCTGTGATCAAGGTGGCCACGCGCACCGATCTTGCCCGCCGCTGGCACGACCTGATGGACATCAACGCCGGACGCATTGCCGACGGCGAGGCGAGCATCGAGGACGTGGGCTGGGAGCTCTTCCACTTCATGCTCGATGTGGCCAGCGGCCGCAGGAAGACCTGGGCCGAGCAGTGGAAGCTGCACAACGCGCTGGTCCTGTTCAACCCCGCCCCCATTACCTGATCACTCAACGGATTCTTTTTCACCTGATTTTTCCACGTCATCAATCCTCAAGGAGACATCACCATGAAACGCCGCACCGTCATCCACTCTGCCATTGCCGCAACCGCCGCCGCCCTGGGCGCGGTGTCCACGTTTGCACAGGGCACCTGGCCCACGGGCAAGGCCATCACCTATGTGGTGCCGTTCCCGCCCGGCGGCAACACAGACACGCTGGCACGCCTCATCGCGCCGCAACTGTCTGCCGCGCTGGGCACGCCAGTCGTGATCGACAACAAGGGCGGCGCCGGCGGCAGCGTAGGCTCGGCGATTGCATCGCGCGCGCCGGCCGACGGCTTCACCATCCTGGGCGGCACCATCAGCTCGCACTCCATCAACGGCAGCCTCTACACCACACCGATTGGCTACGACATGGTGAAGTCGTTTTCCCCGGTTGCCATGCTGGGTGTCGGCGCGCTGATCCTGGCGGTGCCCGCCAGCAGCCCGCTGCGCACGCTGGACGACGTGCTCAAGGCCAGCCGCGCGAAGAACGGTGGCCTCACCTCGGGCTCGCCGGGCATCGGTACCTCGCCGCACATGGCGCTGGAGCTGCTGGCCGACCAGTCGGGCGTCAAGTTCACCCACGCCCCCTACAAGGGTTCGGGCCCGGCGGTGCAGGACCTGCTCGGCGGCCAGCTGCA
>CAZFKW010000093.1:4728-6772 GCA_964519795.1 uncultured Ramlibacter sp.
GGCCCGCACATCCAGAGCGGCAAGCTGCGCCCGATAGCCGTGACCGGCGGCCAGCGCCTGGCCGGTTTCCCGAACGTGCCTACGATTGCCGAGAGCGGCCAGAAGGGCTTTGACATGGTGTCCTGGCAGGCGATGTTCGTGCCCGCGAACACGCCGCAGCCGGTCATTGACCGCCTGCATGCCGAGGTGATGAAGATCATTGCCACGCCCGAGGTGCAGGCCCGGCTCAAGGGCTTCGGCATGGAGCCGTCCAGCATGACGCCGGCGCAACTGGCCGCCTACCAGAAGGTCGAGGTTGAGAAGTGGGCCAAGGTCATCAAGGCCGCCAACATCAAGGCCGAATAGAACCCCGCCCGGACCTGAGAGAGCAACAGAACACCACCATGACACCAGTCACCCCTTACCAGGCTTTCCCCAACAGCTTCAAGCGCGACCTTCTGGCCGGCAAGAAACTCATCGGCTGCTGGTCATCGCTGTCCAACGCCATTACCACCGAGGTTCTGGGCGTGGCCGGCTTTGACTGGATCCTGCTGGATGGGGAGCACTCGCCCAACGACGTTGGCACCTTCATACCGCAATTGATGGCGCTCAAGGACAGCAGCAGCGCGCCGGTGGTGCGGCCGTCATCCAACAACACGGTGGAGATCAAGCGCCTGCTGGATGCCGGGTTCTACAACTTCCTGATCCCGTTTGTGGAAAGCGCCGACGAGGCCCGCCGCGCCGTCTCCGCCACCCGCTACCCGCCGCAAGGCGTGCGCGGCGTGTCGGTGGCGCAGCGGAGCAACCGATACGGCACGGTGGACGGGTACTTCAACGACATCAACGAGCACATCTGCATCGCCGTGCAGATTGAAAGCAGCGCGGCCGTGGCCGCGTCTGCCGCGATTGCAGCGGTTGATGGCGTGGACTGCATCTTTGTCGGCCCGTCCGACCTTGCAGCAGGTATGGGCTACCTTGGAAATGCCAATCACCCGGAAGTGCAGGCTGCCATCGCCTCCGTGTACGCCGCGGCGAAGGCGGCGGGCAAGCCCGCAGGCATCCTCGCCCCGAAGGAAGAGGATGCACGCCGCTACATGGAGATGGGCGCAAGCTTCGTCGCCGTCGGCAGTGACCTCGGCGTTTTCCGCGCCGCTACACAGGCCCTGCGCGACAGGTTTTTGACGCCTCCCGAAGCGCGCTGACGCGCGCCTCCCCACACTTGGGGGCAATGCTGCGTCCCGTCCTGGGTTTGTCGAAGGGCGGTTCCGCGCATTCCCGAACCAGGCTACTCCGCCACAACTGACCTTCAGGACAATACCAATGCCATCACTCAAACTCGGCTTCATTGGCCTCGGCATCATGGGCGCGCCCATGGCCGGCCACCTCATCAAGGCCGGCCACACGCTCTTCATCAACACCCGCAGCAAGGTTCCGCAGGACCTGATCGACGCTGGCGCCACGGCCGCAGTGTCGCCTCGCGAGGTGGCCCGGCAGGCGGACATCATCTTCCTGATGCTGCCGGATACGCCCGATGTGGCCAAGGTGCTGTTTGGGGAGAACGGCGTCGCCGACGGCTTGTCAAAGGGGAAGACTGTGGTGGACATGAGCTCCATCTCGCCGATTGACACCAGGGAGTTCGCGGGGAAAATCAATGACCTTGGCTGCGACTACCTTGACGCGCCGGTGTCAGGTGGTGAGGTGGGAGCAAAGGCTGCAAGCCTGACCATCATGGTCGGTGCGTCGGACGCCGGCTTTGCAAAGGTCAAGCCCCTGTTCGAACTCATGGGCAAGAACATCACCCACGTGGGCGCCAACGGCGACGGCCAGACCTGCAAGGTCGCCAACCAGATCATCGTGGCGCTGAACATTGCGGCGGTGGGCGAGGCGCTGGTGTTCGCCAGCAAGGCGGGAGCCGACCCGGCCAGGGTGCGACAGGCGCTGGTGGGCGGCTTTGCCGCCTCGCGCATCCTGGAAGTGCATGGCGAGCGCATGATCAAACGCACCTTCAACCCGGGCTTTCGTATCGGCCTGCACCAGAAGGACCTCAACCTGGCGTTGGCCGGTG
>CAZFKW010000093.1:6814-11346 GCA_964519795.1 uncultured Ramlibacter sp.
ACGCTGACTGCTGTAGCCGGGGTCCAGCCGCCTGTGTAAACTGGCCGCGTGCTGTCACGCCGCCCCGGCCATCCCGCGCTGCGTCCGTTCGTCCGGATGCTGTGGGCTTCGGGGTGCGCGCCTGAGGCATCTATCGCGGGTAGCCGGCTGGAGCATTGCCTGCCCACCGGTTCCATGCACCTGGTGTTCCGGCTGCAGGGGCCGCCCGTTCTGCTGGTCGAAGGCGGCGTCCGGCACGACATGGGCTACTGCCTGATCGGCGGCGCCCGGTCGGGCTTTCATGTCAAGGATGTGTCAGAGCCTTCGTCATCGGTGGGGGCGCAACTGCTTCCAGGTGCGGCACAGGCCCTGTTCGGCGCCTCTGCCCGGGAGCTGGCGGGCCGGCACACACGCCTTGATGATGTCTGGGGGCTGGCGGCGGAGCATGCCCGCGACCAGTTGCTGGCGGCTGGCGACAGCGCGGGACGCCAGCTCGACGTCATGGAAGCGCTGCTGGCCGCGCGCCTTCCGCGCATCCACTCGCTTCACCCGGCGATCGCCCATGCATTGCAGGGCATTCAGGGCGGTCACGCCGTGGGCGGGGTGATCTCGGGCACGGGTTACAGCCACAGGCATTTTGTGTCCGTATTCCGCGATGCTGTTGGCCTGCCGCCCAAGGTTTATGCGCGCGTTCTCCGGTTCCAGCATGCGCTGAAGCTGGCGCATGCCGACATGACCCTGCCGTGGGTGGAAGTTGCCGCAGCAGCAGGCTTCAGTGACCAGGCGCATTTTGCGCGGGAGTTCCGCGAGTTCAGTGGCTCTTCGCCACAGGCATGGCGGCGCTCGCGGCCGGAGTACGCCAGTCATCTTGTGCTGGCATCGAAAGCGCGGCCGGCTTGAACGGGATGCCGGTGTTGGCCCAGGTCAGTTTTGTTCAAGACGGGTGAATGACCGGGCGCTACAGTGGCCACATCAACAAACAGGAGCTTCCATGGCCATCCATGAATTGTTTGCCTATCTCTGCGTCAACGACACGGGGCGCGCCATCGCGTTCTACTGTGAAGTGTTCGGCGTCACCGAAAAATTCCGCCTCACCGAGCCTTCTGGAAGGGTGGGGCATGCGGAACTTGATTTCGGCAATGGCGCGACGCTGATGCTGTGCGACGAATTTCCCGAGTACGGCATTCGCAGCGCGAGCGCCATTGGCGCTACGGCAGTGACGCTGCACCTGCATGTGGACGATGCCGATGCGGTGTTCGCACGGGCCATTGCCGTAGGTGCAACTGCGCACATGCAGCCACAGGACCATTTCTACGGCGAGCGTTCGGGTTCATTTTTTGACCCGTTCGGCCACCGCTGGAATGTCGGCCACAGCATCGCCGAGGTGTCGCCGGCGGAAATGCAGCAGCGCTACACGGACGCGCTCAAGCCCGAATAGCGCCGGCTGCCCGGGCCCTCAGCGCAGGCCGAAGAAGCTTGCGACAAACAGGACGACGACAACCAGACCGACGATGTAGATGATGCTGTTCATGATGATTTCCTTGGGGTGATGGGAGTTGTTCTGACAGGTCCCATTCTTCCCGCGAAGGCCCTGGCGGCGTGTAGGCCAATGCGCACTCCCGGCATCGGCAGTATTCCCCTGCCGGGAAAGGCTTTGGTTCTCGGAGCGGTTGAGTGCCTTCAGCCGGAGGCGGCGGCCTGGAAGCGCGCCAGCTCTTCCTCCAGCTTGCCCAGCATCGACGCTGCCCGCGCGCCTTCGCCCGCCGCGACATGCGCATCCATCTGCCCGAGCAGCTGGCGCACTGACGCTGCGCCGACGGCGCCGGCTGAGCCGGTCATCGAGTGGATGTGCCGGTGCGAAGTGTCCATGTCGCCGGCTGACAGCGATTCCCGCAGAGCCTGAACCGAGGGCGCGGCATGCGCCACGAACGAGGTGATGACTGCATCCAGGAGCGATGCATCGCCACCCAGGCGTTCCAGCGCCAGTTCCCGGTCGAAGACTGGCGGCCCGGTGTCGGGTTCGCCCGGCGAGGCATCTGGCACTGGCGCGCCATGCCGGTCGGCCTGCGCCGGTTCCTGCGGCACCCACCGCTCAAGCGCCGCCTCCAGCGCGGCCAGGTTGATCGGCTTTGACAGGTAGTCGCTCATTCCTGCGGCGGCGCATTCCTGCGCGTCGCTGGTCGAGGCGTTGGCGGTGAGCGCAATGATCGGCGTCGCGACACCTCGTGCGCGCAGCGTGCGCGAGGCTTCATAGCCATCCATCACGGGCATCTGGCAGTCCATCAGGATGGCGGCAAAGCTGCCGTCCGCGGCCGCGTCCACCGCCTGCAGGCCGTCGGAGACGACCACCACGCTTGCATAGCCGATCTTGTTGAGCAGGCCGATGGCAACGATCTGGTTGGTGGGGTTGTCTTCCACCAGCAGGAGCCGCGCACTGCGGCTGCCCGAACCAGCCCGCGTGACCGGCCCGGACGCAGGTGGGGCAGGCGGCGTGGCGCGCCGCACCTGTGGCAGGATCAGGCTGAACCTTGCCCCCTTGCCGGGCGCACTGTCCACCTCGATGCGGCCACCCATCAGTTCGCTCAGGTGTGCCACGATGGAAAGCCCCAGGCCTGTGCCACCGTACTTGCGTGTGGTGGATGCGTCAGCCTGGACGAACGGCTCGAACAGCCGGGGCAGCACGTCCTGCGGTATGCCGATGCCGGTGTCGGACACGGTGAAGCGCAGGCCTTCACCGTCCGGGGTGACGGTCAATGCCACTTCGCCCTTGGGCGTGAATTTCAGCGCGTTGGACAGCAGGTTGTTCAGGATCTGCCGCAACCGGGCCGGGTCGCCCTGGATCCAGTCCGGCGCACCTTGCGCCTTCTCGCGCCGGAACAGCAGGCTCTTGGCACTGGCGCGGTAGCCGAACAGTGCCGCCAGTTCGTCCAGCATCTGGTCCAGGCTGAATGGCACCTGTTCCAGCGCAGTATGACCTGCCTCGATCTTGGCCAGGTCAAGGAAGTCGTTGACCAGCACCATCAGTGACTGCGCGCTGCCGTCGATGAGCTGGGCCAGCTGCTGCTGCCGGGGGGTGAGCGTTTCGTCCAGCAGCAGCCTGGTGATGCCGACAATGCCATTGAGGGGGGTGCGGATTTCGTGCGTCATGGTCGCCAGGAACCGGCTTTTCGCCTGGTTGGCGGCATCAGCCGCGTTCTTGGCGTTCTGCAGTTCGGCCTCTGCCGCCTTGAGGCCGGTGATATCCTGGAGTGCGCCGACCAGACGTACCGGTTTGCCGTCTTCGTACTCGACGAGGCCGACCGAGCGGGTCCAGATGGCATGCCCGCCGGCAGTGACCATGGGCAGTTCGATGTCCCAGGGCTTGCCGGTGCGGATGGCCTCGTCGGCGGTTTCCGCAATGCGGCGTCTGCCAGTCTCATCGTAGTGCTGGAGGGACCCCTCGTAGGTGGGCATGTGCCCCGGCTGGAGCTCGAAGATGCGGCAGGTCTGGTCTGTCCACTTGACCTCGCGGGTCCGCAAGTCCAGCTCCCAGCCGCCTACGCCGGCGATGCGCTCGGCCCGGTCGCGGAAGATGTTGCGCTCGTGCAGCTCGGGCATCGCCCGCTCCCGCATCAGCAGCACCTCGGCCGCCACGCTGGCCAGGTCGCGCAGCGATTCGCGCTGGGCGTCCGTGAGCTGGCGTTCCTGCCGGTCAATGACGCACAGCGTGCCAATGCGCTCGCCCTCGGGCATGACAATGGGGGCACCGGCGTAGAAGCGGATGTTGGGGTTGCCCGTGACAAGCGGGTTGCCCGCAAAGCGCGCGTCGGCTGTTGCGTCGGGCACTTCAAAAAGGCCGTCGGCCCGGATGGCATGGTCGCAAAAGGCAATGTCCCGCGCGGTCTCGGTCACGCCTTCCAGGCCGACAAGGGCGATGGGGGTGCCGCAGATGCGGCCGGCCACGCGGGTTAGCATGTCAAACAGCGGCTCGCCCGCCGTGTCCATCACCGCCAGCTTGTTCAGGCGCGCGAGGCGCCGCGCTTCCTCGCGTTTTGCGGTGGCAGGCAGGGCGTGGTCGTTCATGAGCCGGCGGACCCCTGGGCAACCAGTTCCATCGCCTTGAGCGGCGGATGGTTCATGCCTTGCGGCACCTGTGCTTGCCCACCGAGGACGAGCAGTTCGGGAATGTCGGCACTGAAGCTGTCCGAGCAGGCCGTGATCAGGTTGGTATAGAGGCCGGCCGCGCGCGCATGCGCATTGAGGGCGATGACCGAATACAGCCCCTCGCCGGTGATGAGGGTTGCATCGGCACCGCCATGCAAGGGGTCGCCGACCCCCATGAGCGTGATCGGGCCCTGGTGCAGTGATATTGCCGTGAGGGTCCTGGCCTCGCTATCCGGCAGCGGTGCGCCGCTGATGGATTCGATGGTGGCGCGCAAGCCTTTCTGCACGGCAAAGGCGGCCCGCAGCGCCTGGAACTTCAGGCGCTGCGGGTCCGGCCGGACCTCGTTGGCGAAGATTGCCACCAGGTGGCTGCCGAAAGGCTGCAGGTGGCGCGCGCCGAAGAGGTAGAG
>CAZFKW010000094.1:0-7179 GCA_964519795.1 uncultured Ramlibacter sp.
AAGGCCAGCAGGCTGTCATCACGCAGTTCGGCAAGTACAGGTCCACGGTGGGCGCCGGCTTCAACTGGCGTTTGCCCTACCCGATCCAGCGCCACGAACTGGTGTTTGTGACGCAGATCCGTTCGGTGGACATTGGCCGCGACACCATCATCAAGGCGACAGGCCTGCGTGACTCCGCGATGCTGACCGAGGACGAGAACATCGTCGAGATCAAGTTCGCGGTCCAGTACCGGCTCAACGATGCGCGCGCCTTCCTGTTTGAAAGCCGCAATCCGACGGACGCGGTTGTCCAGTCGGCAGAGACGGCTGTGCGCGAAGTGGTGGGCAAGATGCGCATGGATTCGGCCCTGGCCGAGGAGCGCGACCAGATCGCGCCCCGCGTGCGCGACCTCATGCAGACCATCCTGGACCGCTACAAGGTGGGTATTGAAATCGTCGGCGTCAATCTGCAGCAAAGCGGCGTGCGCCCGCCCGAGCAGGTGCAGGCGGCCTTTGACGATGTGCTCAAGGCCGGCCAGGAGCGCGAGCGTGCCAAGAACGAGGCCGAGGCCTATGCCAACAACGTCATCCCGCGCGCGGTCGGTTCGGCCTCGCGCCTGAAGGAGGAGTCCGAGGCCTACAAGGCGCGCATCGTTGCACAGGCCCAGGGTGATTCGCAGCGCTTCCGGTCGGTGCTGGCCGAGTACCAGAAGGCGCCCCAGGTCACGCGTGACCGCATGTACGTAGACGCCATGCAGCAGATCTACGGCAACGTCACCAAGGTTCTCGTGGACTCCCGCCAGGGTTCCAACCTGCTGTACCTGCCGCTGGACAAGATCATGCAGCAGACAACGGGGCAGGGCGCAGCCGTTGCCGACCCTGCCGCCACCACCGGCATTCCGGCGCCGGCGCCTCCGGCGGCCGCGCTGTCAGGTGACTCGCGGGTTCGCGACAGCGCCCGCACCCGCGAACGCGAAACACGCTAGGGAGACACCATCATGAACAAAATCGGTTTTATTGCCACGGCCTTCCTGGTGGCGCTCGGCCTGCTCAGCTCGATGCTCTTCGTCGTGGACCAGCGCCAGTTTGGCGTGGTATACGCGCTGGGCCAGATCAAGGAAGTCATCACCGAGCCCGGGCTCAACTTCAAGCTGCCGCCGCCGTTCCAGAACGTCAGGTACATCGACAAGCGCCTGCTCACGCTGGACAGCCAGGAGACCGAACCTGTGCTGACGGCCGAGAAGCAGCGTGTCGTCATTGACTGGTATGTGCGCTGGCGCATCACCGACCCGCAGGAGTACATCCGCAACGTCGGCCTGGACGAAACCGCCGGCGCCAACCAGCTCAACCGCGTGGTGCGCAACTCCTTCCAGGAAGAGGTCAACAAGCGGACTGTGAGGGACCTGCTGTCCGCCAAGCGTGAAGCCCTGATGGCCGACGTCAAGCGTGAGGTGCTGGAATCAGTCCGTGGTGCCAAGCCCTGGGGTGTGGACGTGGTTGACGTGCGTATCACCCGTGTGGACTACGTTGATACCATCACCGAGTCGGTCTACCGCCGGATGGAAGCAGAGCGCCAGCGCGTGGCCAACGAGCTCCGGTCCACCGGTGCGGCCGAAGGCGAGAAGATCCGTGCCGATGCCGATCGCCAGCGTGAAGTGACCGTTGCCAATGCCTACCGTGACGCGCAGAAGATCAAGGGCGAGGGCGATGCCGAAGCCTCGCGCATCTATGCCGAAGCCTTCGGCCGCGATGCGCAGTTTGCGCAGTTCTATCGTAGCCTTGAGGCCTACAAGACAAGTTTCAGCAAGAAGAGCGATGTGATGGTGCTTGACCCCTCGTCGTCCGAGTTCTTCAAGTCCTTCAGGGGCAACGCCCCGGCTGCCGCGCCCGCAAGGAAATAAGCCGCCACCGGCCAGACTGAGAACGTCGTGAACAGCGACACCTTCTGGATGGCATGCGCCCTCGTTCTGATATTCGAGGGCCTGATGCCCTTCATCTCGCCGGCAGGCTGGCGCCGCATGTTCAGCCAGATCCTGCAACTGCAGGACGGGCAGATCAGGTTCTTCGCGTTGCTGAGCATCATGGGTGGCCTTGTGCTCCTATGGCTGCTGGCTTGAGGCCGGCCCGAGCTTTTTTCAGGGACACCGTGGAACCGCCCTTCGACAGGCTCAGGACGGGTCCTTGGGGGCGTCCATTCCCTCCTGTAAAATCCTTTTTTTAACAGCCCCCCAAAATCAGCATGTCAGCCTGGGTCCTGCCGGATCACATTGCCGATGTCTTGCCTTCCGAGGCCCGCCACATCGAAGAACTCCGCCGCGACCTGCTCGACACGGCGCGCGGCTACGGATATGAGCTCGTCATGCCCCCGCTGCTCGAGCATCTGGAATCCCTGCTCACCGGAACCGGTGAGGCTCTCGACCTGCAGACCTTCAAGCTCGTTGACCAGCTCTCCGGCCGCATGATGGGCCTGCGCGCTGATACCACGCCGCAAGTCGCCCGCATCGACGCCCACCTGCTCAACCGCAGCGGCGTGACGCGCCTGTGCTATTGCGGCCCGGTGCTCCATACCCGGCCTGACCGGCCGCATGCCACGCGCGAGCCGCTGCAGTTTGGTGCTGAGATCTATGGCCATGCCGGCCTTGAGGCCGACCTTGAAGCCCTGCTGCTCGCCCTGGACTGCCTCAAGGCTGCCAAGGTCCAGGGAATCAGCGTGGACATGGCTGACGCACGCATCGTGCGATCCCTGCTGGGCGATGCGGCTGTGCCGCCGGGTGTGCTGGGCCGGATCCATGCGGCACTCGCGGCCAAGGACGTGAGCGAACTCGCCTTGCTGACCGGCGGCTTGCCCGCTGCGACGCGCGATGGCCTTCTGGCCCTGGTGCAGTTGTATGGCGATGCCAGCGTGCTGGACGAGGCGGGCAGGGCACTGCCGTCCACACCGGCCATTGCCGACGCCCTTGCCAACCTGAAATGGCTGGCCAGCCACCTGGAAGGCACGGCCGTCACCTTCGATCTGGCGGACCTGAGTGGCTATGCCTATTACAGTGGCGCCCGCTTTGCGGTGTATGCCAGGGGCGCCAGCGATACGCTGGTGCGCGGCGGCCGCTATGACGAAGTCGGCGCCGTGTTCGGCCGCAACCGCCCGGCGGCGGGCTTCAGCCTCGATGTGAAAGAACTCGTGCGCGTGGCGGCGCCCCATCCGCTGCGGGCCGCCATCCGCGCGCCCTGGGGCGAAGCGGCTGATCTGCGTGCCGCCATCGCGTCGCTGCGCAGCCGTGGCGAAACCGTGGTCTGCGTGCTGCCAGGCCATGAAAGCGAAGTCGATGAATTCCGCTGCGACCGCGAACTGGTCGAGGCGGCCGGCCAGTGGGTCGTCAGGGCGGCTTGACAGGCTGCATGGCGACTGAATCCCAATCCCTAACCGAGCATTACCCCGTGAAGAAAATGACCAAAGGCCGTAACGTCGTCGTCGTAGGAACCCAGTGGGGTGACGAGGGCAAGGGCAAGCTGGTGGACTGGCTCACTGAAAGCGCGCAGGGTGTTGTGCGCTTCCAGGGCGGCCACAATGCCGGCCACACGCTGGTAATAAATGGCGTGAAGACCGCGTTGCACCTCATCCCCAGCGGCATCATGCGCCCGGGGGTCAAGTGCTACATCGGCAATGGCGTGGTGCTGTCCGTGCCCAAGCTGCTTGAGGAAATCGAAGGCCTGGAAAAGGCCGGCGTGGAGGTGCGTTCGCGCCTGCGCATCAGTGAGGCCTGCCCGCTTATCCTGCCGTTTCATGCGGCGCTGGACATCGCCCGCGAGACCGCCCGTGAGAAAGGCGGCGACGCAAAGATCGGCACGACCGGCCGCGGCATCGGACCCAGCTACGAAGACAAGATCGCGCGGCGCGCACTCCGGGTGCAGGACCTGAAGTATCCGGAGCGTTTTGCCGCCAAACTCAGGATATTGCTGGACATGCACAACTTCGTGCTCACCGAATTCCTGCACGCACCCGCCATCGACTTTGATGCCACCTATGCCGAGGCCATGCGCCAGGCCGAGCAGATCAAGCCCATGATGGCCGACGTGTCGCGCGAGCTCAACGACGCCCACCGCAATGGCGCCAACCTGCTGTTCGAAGGCGCCCAGGGCACGCTGCTGGATGTGGACCATGGCACCTATCCCTATGTCACCTCCAGCAATTGCGTGGCTGGCAATGCCGCTGCCGGTGCGGGCGTCGGCCCCGGCATGCTGCACTACATCCTGGGCATCACCAAGGCTTACTGCACACGCGTTGGCGGCGGGCCCTTCCCGACAGAGCTGGACTGGGAAACCCCGGGCACTGTTGGCTACCACCTCAGCACCGTTGGCGCCGAGAAGGGCGTGACCACGGGCCGAAGCCGCCGCTGCGGCTGGTTTGACGCGGCACTGCTCAAGCGCTCGGCCCAGGTCAACGGCCTGTCGGGCCTTTGCATCACCAAGCTGGATGTACTCGATGGCATCAAGGAACTGCTGCTGTGCACAGGCTACGAGCTTGACGGCGAAGTGACGGACATCCTGCCCATGGGCGCTGACGAGATCGAGCGCTGCAAGCCCATCTACGAAACCCTGCCGGGCTGGGACCAGAGCACCGTGGGTGTCACCCAGTACGACAAGCTGCCGATCAATGCGCAGCTGTACCTGCAGCGCATTGCGCAGGTGACGGGCGTGCCGATCGACATGGTATCGACAAGTCCGGACAGGGACCATACGATATTGATGCGCCACCCCTATCTCGCTGATTGACAGGACGCCCCCGTCCGGCCTTCGGCCGCGCCCCCCTCTGGGGCAATGCAGTGGCCCGTCCTGAGCTTGCCTGTCCTGAGCTTGTCGAAGGGTCGAAGGGCGGTTCCACGCATTCCCGAAATGAATTCAGATATCCTCTTGCCAACTCTGGAGATCTCTCATGCTGACCGAAGACGGAAAACACCTGTACGTGTCTTATGACGAGTACCACAACCTGATCGAGAAGCTCGCCATCAAGGTTCACCAGTCGGGCTGGGAGTTCGACACCATCCTGTGCCTGGCGCGCGGTGGCATGCGGCCCGGGGACATCCTCTCGCGGGTGTTCGACAAGCCGCTGGCCATCATGTCCACCAGCTCCTACAGGGCCGATGCAGGCACCGTGCAGGGCCACCTGGACATTGCCCGCTACATCACCACGCCGCAGGGCGAGATTGCGGGCAAGGTTCTGCTGGTGGATGACCTGGCTGATTCGGGCCACACGCTCAATGCGGTCATCAATCTCCTCAAGAACAGCTACAAGCCCATCACCGAACTGCGCAGCGCGGTCCTGTGGACCAAGGGACTGTCTTCATTCACCCCCGACTATTCGGTGGAGTTCCTGCCGACCAATCCGTGGATCCACCAGCCCTTTGAGGGCTACGACAGCATGGGTCCGGAGAAGCTCCTGGAGAAATGGAAGGTCTGACCCTCCGCTTGCGCGCTACGATGCGGTCATGAGTGACATTTCCACCCGCCTGATTCACCACGCCTACACCCCGCCCGAGGGTTTCGAAGCGCCGCAGCCTGGCGTGTTCAAGGCGTCCACCGTCATCTTCGCCAACGTCGCGCAGATGCGCGCGCGTGACTGGCAGCAGAAAAAGGGCTACACCTACGGCCTGCACGGCACTCCCACCACCTTCATGCTGGAAGAGCGGCTGTGCACGCTGGAAGGTGGCAAATACTGCGTGCTGGCGCCAAGTGGCCTTGCAGCTATTGCCATTGTCAACCTCGCCCTCCTCAAGGCCGGGGACGAAGTCCTGATCCCCAACAATGCCTACGGCCCGAACAAGGCCCTGGCGGAGAACGAGCTGAAGGGCTGGGGCATCAGCTGCCAGTACTACGACGCAATGAAGCCGGACGACCTGGCCGCCCGCATCAGCGCAAAGACGCGCCTGGTGTGGCTGGAAGCCCCGGGTTCCGTGACCATGGAGTTCCCGGACCTGCCGGCCCTGGCTGCGGTCTGCCGGGCGAGGGGGGTGACCAACGCGCTGGACAACACCTGGGGCGCGGGCCTGGCCTTTGCGCCGTTTGACACCGGCGCCGACATCTCGGTGCATGCGCTGACCAAATACCCCAGTGGTGGCGGCGACATCCTGATGGGCAGCATCATCACGCGCGACGACGCGCTGCACCTGCAGGTCAAGGGCGCGCACATGCGTCTGGGGTACGGCGTTGGCGCCAACGACGCCGAAGCTGTCCTGCGATCCCTCCCCGGCATGGACCTGCGCTACCGCGCCCATGACGCAGCCGCCCGGCAACTGGCCCGCTGGCTCAAGACGCGCCCGGAAGTCGTTCACCCGGCCATCGAAGGATCGCCCGGCCACGAAAACTGGCTGGCGGTGTGCGGTGATGAGGGCGCAGCGGCCGGCCTGTTCTCGGTGGTGTTCGACGCGCGCTACGGCACGGAGCAGGTGGATGCGTTTTGCGACGGCCTCAGGCTCTTCAAGCTCGGCTATTCATGGGGTGGGCCGGTCAGCCTGGTCGTGCCTTACGACATCGCCTCCATGCGCGACGCCAGCGTCTCGGCATGGCCCCACAAGGGCGTGCTGGTGCGCTTTTCGGTCGGGCTGGAGTCGGTCCAGGCCTTGCAGGCCGACCTGGAACAGTCGTTGGCACGGCTTTGAGGCTGCGTCGGCCAGTCCTGGGGGCTGGTACTGGCGCTGCCATGATTCTTGTGTCATATTTTGGGGCGCCCAACCCGCGTTTTCGGGTTTATCGCTTACAGTGAGTGCATCAGCATACCGCTGGCACAGAAACGGAAGGCACAGTGGCAACACCCAATTACGGATACGAGAAGCGGCAGAAAGAGCTGGCCAAGAAGCGCAAGAAGGAAGAAAAGCTCAAGGCCAAGGCCGGCCGCAAGGCTGGCGACGCCGGCGACGTCGAGGGTGAAGGCGCCGCGGACGACGGCGAGCCGGGCGAGCCCGGCCCGGCCGGTACCCTGACACTTCCCTTCAGCGCCGCCTTGTCAACTGCGCGCCGGATTGAAGGGGCTGGCCCACTGTGCAACGCAGTGCCGGGCTGGCGACAAGAGCCACGCACCGGTCATGGCGGCCTCACTTTCCCAACAGTTTCCGCAACTCCGGCCACACGTTGTCCAGTATCAGCGGCTGGGCCTCTTCTGCAGGATGGATGCGGTCCCGCTGGAACATTTTCAGCGGATCGGCACCA
>CAZFKW010000094.1:7239-7511 GCA_964519795.1 uncultured Ramlibacter sp.
TGGGCGGTACCTGCATGCCCACAAGCAGGACTTTGGCGCCCGCCTTCTGCGCTGCCTGCGTCATCCAGGCCAGGTTGTCTTCCGTCATCTGCAGCGGCAGGCCGCGCAGGGCGTCGTTTCCGCCGAGCTCGATCACCACCACCGATGGCTTGTGCTGGGCCAGCAGCGCTGGAAGGCGCGAGCGGCCGCCCGAGGTGGTGTCGCCGCTGATGCTGGCATTGACGACGCTGGCCGGCAACCTGCTGTCAGCCAGGCGCTTTTCAAGCAGCGCG
>CAZFKW010000094.1:7543-11340 GCA_964519795.1 uncultured Ramlibacter sp.
TCCGCGCTGAGGCTGTCGCCCACGACCAGGATGGTCCTGTCGCCTGCCTGCGCGTGAAGCACAGCGGGGTTTAGCCCCACAATCAGGCTGGCAGCCAGTGCCGCGATAAAGTGTCTTCGTTCCATAACCGCCTTTGAAGTGCAGAGATCCGATGCCTGAACCAATTATTGCCGTGGACCATGTTTTCAAGTCAGTGACCGACTCCACGGGTACCCTGGACATTCTGCGCGATATCCATTTCACCCTGGCGCCCAGGGAGACTGCAGCGATTGTGGGGGCCTCCGGCTCAGGAAAAAGCACCTTGCTGTCGATCATTGCCGGCCTGGACACGCCCACCAGGGGCAGCGTGCGGCTGGCCGGCCAGGATATCTTCGCCATGGACGAAGACGACCGCGCGGCCCTGCGCGCCCAGAAGGTGGGTTTTGTGTTCCAGAGCTTCCAGCTCATGGGTAACCTGAGCGCGCTGGAGAACGTCATGCTCCCGCTGGAGCTTGCCGGCCGCAAGGATTCGCGCAAGGCCGCGTCGGACATGCTGGCCCGCGTGGGCCTGGCCGAGCGCCTGGGCCACTACCCGAAGGTGTTGTCGGGTGGCGAGCAGCAACGTGTTGCCCTGGCCCGCGCCTTCGTGGTGCAGCCGGCCGTGCTGCTGGCTGACGAGCCAACCGGCAGCCTGGACTTCGCGACCGGCGATAAAGTCATGGAACTGATGTTCGACCTGAACCGAGAGCTGGGTACGACGCTGGTGCTGGTCACACATGACCGCGGCATCGCGCAGCGTTGCGAGCGGCGCATCATGATTGAAGCCGGGCAGGTTGTAGCCCCGGACTGATCCCGGGCCGCACAGCCTGGTCGCGGGCCGCACGGCGGCGTGCGCGCCCGTCCGCATGCGGCAAGTTTCTTCAGCTGCGCGGCGGTGTGCGGAACAATGCCAGGAATTTCTGCTTCTCGTCCTGCCTGTCGAGGTGCGCCGCCAGGGCCGTCACCAGGTCGTCATAGCCGGGGTTGCGGGCGGCTTCCTTTTTCACGATCATTTTCGCCACCGGGCCGATATGCTGGCTCAGTGCCCGCTCGAACTGCGCCAGATGCCCGGGCGTGGCATCCTGCCTGCGACTGGTACTTGCGGGCATGGAGGCGTCGGTGCGGTCAGGCATGAGGTGCCCGGGCACGGCCCGGCTTCCCGGCATGCTGTGGGGCCGCGACAGGGCGTCGGCTTGCGGGCGGGAGTCCGGCAGGGGCTGGAGTTCAGCCGGCCGGCTGTGTCGCGGCGGCCCGCTCAGCGGCCTGCTGATCGAATGGCCCAAACCCAGGCCCGAGCCGGAGCCGGAGCGGCTATTGGACAGCCTGGGGTTCACAAAAGTGTCGCGCTGCGCAGTATCGGGAATCGACATGGCCAGCAGCTCGCGCAGCGCCTGCGGGCTGTTCGCACGGAGTACCGCCTTCTTGACCAGCACCCGTGCCAGCGGGCCGATGAGCCTGGCCAGGTCGTTCTCGATTTCTGCGGCGGCCTGCGGAGTCAGGGTGGACATCACCGCCATGTGCGGTGCGGTGCGGTCGAATTCTGTGGGGTGCGTGCGTGGCTGCACAGGCTGTGCCTGCGGGTCCAGCACGGCATAGATGTCGTGGCTGCGCAGGTGCTTGTCCAGGTGCGGACCGAGGAACCTGAACAGGTTGGCCGTGTTGTCGGTGATGCGCGAGATCACGTCGTAGTAGGCCCGGGACACAACGACCTGGTTGGCCTGCGCAAAATCCATGATGCGTTGCGCGACATTGATGCCGTCGCCGACCACGTTCACCCGCTCATTGATGTCAAACAGAACCCGCACCGGCCCCAGGTGCAGGCCGATGCGCAGCAGCAGGGTGCTGCGGTACTTCTGCACCAGCAGGTCGCGCATCAGCAGGGCTGACTGCAGGGCTTCCTCCGGGTCACCGAGGAAGCAGACTGCGGCGCCGTCGCCCGTGTCCAGGATGATGCGGCTGGACTCGTCAATGCCCCGCAGCGTCTTGCCGAGCAGCTCGTTGAAGCGGGTCTTCAGCGTCACCTGCTGGGTCACGTTCTGCGCCGAGAATCCGACCAGGTCGAGAAACATGATCGTGCCCATCACATTGCGGCGCAGGCTGTCGCGGTGGCTCGCTGACTGGGACGCCGTGAGGCCGGATGTGGGTGTGGAACTGCTGCCTGACTGTGAATGGCCCGAACTGCGCGCTGTCGCTGGCAGGCTCGTCAATGTCGTCGCCACGTCCTCGGAGCCGACCAGGGCCTTGCGGAAATCCGCGACAGTCTGCGGCCTTTGGGTCTCGTCGGGCGTCATGGCCCAGTCGATCGCGCGCAGCAGCATGTCGCCGTAGCCCAGTACATTGGCCGTGTCGAGGGCCTTGGGCATGGTGTCCTGCTTGACGCGCGACGCCGACTCCATCGGCTTGTTGCCGGTGGTCATCCAGTACATGACCGCACCCAGCGAGTAGATGTCGGTCCAGGGACCCTGGTGTCCCCGGCTGTGGTACTGCTCGAACGGCGCAAAGCCCGGGCTCACCACATTGGTCAGGTCAGAGCCGGCCGACACGCGCCGCGCCGCGCCGAAGTCCAGCAGCACAGGCGTGCCGTCGGCGCGGATGTAGATGTTGTCGGGCTTGATGTCGCGGTGCAGGAAGCCCGTCGTGTGCACGGCCTCCAGGCCATCCAGCAGCGGGTAGACCACGTTGAGCAGCGCCTTCTGGCCGAATGATGTCTGGCGCGCCAGCCACCGCTTGAGCGGGTCGCCCGACTCGTACTCCATGACGATATAGGCCGTGCCGTTCTCGCGGAAGTAGCGCAGCACCCGCACGATGTTCGGGTGCCTGAAGCTCGCGAGGGCGCGGGCCTCGTCCAGGAAGCGCTCGAGGCCCCAGTCGTACTGCTCGCGCGAATCGCCTGCGCGCATGCTGACTGCATGATCGCTCCCGCGCACGGCCAGGTCGTTGGGGAAATATTCCTTCAGCGCGACTGCAGCATCCAGGTTGGCATCCCGGGCCAGGTAGGTGATGCCGAAGCCGCCGCCGCCCAGCACCTTGTCGACGCGGTACTCCAGCACCCTGTGGCCCGCAGGGAGTGCGGACGCGTCGGTGCCGGGGGGCGGAGCGCGGTCTGTGCCGGCACTCATGAAAGGTACTGCATGGTTGTGAGGCTACTGGTCGATCATCTGCATGGCCTTCTCCAGGCTGCGGCGCATCCGGTTGAATGAGCTGCCCAGAACGGCGACCTCATCGCGGCCCTTGTCACTGAACTCCGGAACGTCGAAATCACCGGTGCTCACCTTGTCTGCCGCCATGGACATCCTGCGGATGGGACGCACGATGAGCCAGGAGAGCATCACGTTGAGGACGATGAAGACCACGGCGAATACCGCAGCCAGCGACACCATGAAGGTTCCGAAAACCCTGTTGGCATTGTTGATCGGCACGTCCATCGGCACGGTGACCACCTGCGCGCCGATGATTTCGTTGTGCTTCCAGCCAAAGCCGTTGGCCTCGCCATAGATCTTGAGCATGGTCGGCGGTGCAGCGGAGGGCACGCTGTGGCACTGCAGGCAGGCCGGGTTGGTGATCTGCAGCGGCTTGGCGATGAACAGCGTGCGGCCGGTGGGCGAGACGCGTTCCGACACCAGTTCCTTGACGTCGCTGTGCTGGCGGAACTCGTTGATGATGTCCGCCTCCCAGTCGGTGGCGCGGTCGCGCGGGTTGGTGGGATTGAGCGCCGCTTCCTTGTAGCTGTAGTCACGGTACTTTTTCTGGATGGCGTTGATGGTTTCGGTGGCGGCGTA
>CAZFKW010000095.1:0-11283 GCA_964519795.1 uncultured Ramlibacter sp.
CATCACCGCCGGGTCGTGCTCCACCACCACCAGCGTATTGCCGGCATCGCGCAGGCGCTTCATGGCCTCGACGATGCGGTTCATGTCGCGCGGGTGCAGGCCGATGCTGGGCTCGTCCAGCACAAACAGCGTGTTGACGAGCGAGGTGCCCAGCGCGGTCGTGAGGTTGATGCGCTGCACCTCGCCACCGGACAGCGTACGGCTCTGGCGATCCAGTGTGAGGTAGCCGATGCCTACGTCGCACAGGTATTTCAGGCGCGTACGGATTTCATCGAACAGCAGCTTCAGGGCCTGCGTTTCGCCCTCCCCTCCGGCGAAGCCGGCGAGGGATGCCGCGGACGTCAGCTGCGGTGTCAGCGCATCGAAGAAGCGGCGGAGCCTGTCGATGGGCATGATCATCAGGTCGTGCAGGCTCAGGCCGGGCAGGGCTTCGAGCTGGGGGCGCGTCCATGCAACGCCTTTGGGCATGAAGCGCTTTTCCGGTGCCAGGACTGCGTCTGCGTCATCCTTGGCTCCGACGCGCCAGATCAGCGCGTCGGTTTTCAGGCGCGCCCCGCCGCAGGTCTCGCACGGGGTATAGCTGCGGTATTTGGAAAGCAACACCCGGATGTGCATTTTGTAAGCCTTGCTCTCCAGGTAGCCGAAGAACCGCCTGATGCCGTACCACTGCTTCTTCCACTGACCTTCCTTGTAGCTGGGGGTGCCGTTGATGACCCAGTTCTTCTGGTCTTCGGTGAGCTTGTACCAGGGTGTGTCGCGCGGGATACCTGCAGCCTCGGCATGGCGCATCAGGTCGTCCTGAGCCTCGGACCAGGCGGGCGTCTGGATGGTCTTGATGGCGCCGGCGCGAAGGGTGAGCTTGTCATTCGGTATGACCAGGCCGTAGTCGACGCCGATGACCCGGCCAAAGCCGCGGCAGGCTTCGCAGGCGCCGTGGGCAGAGTTGAAGGAGAAGAGCGAGGGTGTCGGATCGGGGTAACGCAGGTCGGATTCGGGGCAGTGCAGGCCGGTGGAGAATTTCCAGATGCTGCGGACTCCGGAAGAACCCTCCGAAACAGGCTCAGAGTCCAGTTCATAAACCCCCATGCGGCCGGAGCCCCGCTTAAGGGCTACCTCGATGGCTTCGATGGCGCGCGCCTTCTCCGTGCCTTGCAGGCGGAAGCGGTCAGCCACGACGTCCAGCACCTTGCGCGGGCCCGTGGGGGTGGCGACATCGCGCTCGGCCTGCACGCGGGTAAAGCCGCTGGCGGACAGCCACTGCGCGACTTCGTCGGCGCTGGTGCCCGCAGGCAGCTCCACCGGGAAGGTCACCACCAGGCGGGGGTTGCCGGCGGCGCTACGGGCCAGCATGCTGGCGTAGATGCCCTCCGGCGTGTCGTGGCGCACCGGCAGCGCCGTCTGGCGGTCGAACAACTGGGCCGCCCGGGCGTAGAGCAGCTTGAGATGGTCATTCAACTCCGTCATGGTTCCGACGGTGGAGCGCGAGGAACGGACGGGATTGGTCTGGTCAATGGCGATGGCAGGCGGCACGCCCTCCACCCGGTCCACAGCGGGCTTGTCCATGCGGTCCAGGAACTGGCGGGCGTAGGCGGAGAAGGTCTCCACATATCGCCGCTGGCCCTCGGCATACAGCGTATCGAACACGAGGCTGGACTTTCCGGAACCGCTGGGGCCGGTGACAACCGTCAGTTCGTTGGTCCGGATGTCAAGGTCAAGGCTCTTGAGGTTGTGCTGGCGGGCACCGCGAATGCGGATGAGGGTCATGTTGGTACAGCGTTGGGAAACGGCAGGCAGGGCAGAACATTCTAGGGTTCGCCCTTGGCCTTCGCGCGCGTGGGGTCGGCAACCTCTGCTGACAGTTTCCTGCGGCGGCAACTCCGTCCAGCCGGCGCTACTTCTGACGCATCACGCCGACGGGCAGGCGGCATGCGGCATCCCAGTCGGGACCGTCAAACCAGGCCTCACCCTCCATGCAGGCGCGGAGCATGGGCAGCGAATCAAGTCCCCAGAACAGCTTGCCATCCATCTCGAACATCGGTACGCCCCAGACGCCCCGGGCGACGGCTTCCCCGGTGTTGGCCTTGAGTTGCGCCTTGACTTCCTCACTGGCCGGATCGCGCGGTGGCGCAAGCTGCGCCTGGACCTGCTGCAGCCGCCCGCCGTCCGCCGCGTCGGCGCCGCCACGCCATACATGGCGAAACAATGTCTCGCACACATATCGGTTGGGCGTGCCTTGCGCGTCGCACGCGATGGCCAGGCGTAGCAGCGCCAGCGGATTGAAGGGGTGGGACGCAGGCATCTGTATCTCGATGCCGTGGCTGTGCGCAAGCCACAGCACCTGGCGATAGGTCCAGTCGCGCTTGCCCGGGATTTCTGCCGGCCCGAGCTGGCCGTGGTGCTTGAGCAGCCCGCCAAACAGTACAGGCTTGTGCGTCACGCTGTAGCTCAGGCCCTGCAGGGCCCCGGGCAGCCTCTCGAACGCAAGGTATGCGAAGGGCGAGATGAAATCAAGGTGGAAAGTGATGTGCTTCATGCTGCGTCCGCCGTATTGCTCAGCCCGCCGCAACAAGCCGTTGTTCTATCGATGCCCATACGATCCGCTTGCCGGCGTCATCCATGCGGCTCCAGGCCGCCACCTCGTCAAGGGTACGCAGGCAGCCTTCGCATTTCCGGGTCTGCGGGTTGATGCGGCAGACGGCCACACAGGGCGACGGGACGTTGGGCTCACCCTCTCGCACATACGCGGCCAGGCTGGCGAGCAGGTCCTGCGGGTTCATGCCGCGGGGCTTTCCTGCGCGACGTCGTGCACCGGTGCGCCGGTCAGCGCCTGCAGGTCCTGCGGGCTCAGGCGGAACACGCCATGCGGGTGGCCGGCAGCCGCCCAGATTTCTTCAAAGCGGAAGAGGTCTCGGTCGATCAATGTGACAGGCGGCGTCGCATGGGCCAGCGGGGAGACACCACCAATGGAGAAACCCGTCGAGGACTTCACGAACTCCGCATCAGCACGGCCCAGCCTGCCTTCGCCGTGACAGACGATGGCCTCTACCTTCTTCTCGTCCACCCGCCTGTCGCCAGAGGTCACCACCAGCACAGCGGCGTTGTCGGACTTGCGCCGGAAGATGATGCTCTTGGCGATCTGGCCCACGGCAATACCCAGCGCGTCTGCGGCCTGCTGGGCCGTGCGCGCGGCGTCATCGAGCATCTGCGGCATGTGCGGGTGGCCCCTTGCCTGCAGGACCGCAGCGACCCGCTGCACACCCTCGGGCAATGATTTCAGTTCAGCGCCACACATGCTGGCATGCCTCGGGGTTTGTCATCATCCCGCCCGCTTGTTCAGGATCGCCGTCGCCGCACGCGAGTTCGGCTTGCGCTCCAGGAAGTCGCTGATGAACTTGCCGGCGTCTATGAGCTTGTCCAGGTCTATGCCGGTGTCGATGCCCATGCCCTGGAGCATGTACACCACGTCTTCCGTTGCGACATTGCCCGTTGCGCCCTTGGCATAGGGACAGCCACCCAGGCCTGCAGACGAGGTGTCGAACTGCCAGATGCCCATTTCCAGGCACGCGAGTGTGTTGCTCAGCGCCTGGCCGTAGGTGTCGTGAAAATGGCCCGAGATGCCGTTGATGTCGTAATGCTCCAGCGCGGCCTGCATGGCGCGCTCCACCTTGACGGGCGTGCCCACGCCAATCGTGTCGGCCACGCCGATATGCTGCACGCCGATTTCCTTGAGCAGCCGCGCAACCATGGACACACGGGCAGGCGCGATGTCTCCTTCATAGGGGCAACCGACCGTGCAGGAGATGGCGCCTCGCACGTAAATGCCCTTCGCCCTGGCCGCCTCCACAACCGGCCGGAAGCGCTCGATGCTTTCCTCGATCGAACAGTTGATGTTCCGCTGGCTGAACGCTTCGCTGGCTGCCGCAAACACCACAATCTCATCAGGCTTTGAATCAACTGCAGCTTCAAAGCCCTTGAGGTTGGGCGTCAGCACTGAATAGCGCACGCCGGGCATGCGCCGGATGCCCGCCATGACTTCAGCGTTGTCGGCCATCTGCGGCACCCACTTGGGGCTGACGAAGCTGGTGACCTCGATCTCTTTCAGGCCGGCGTCCTGCAGGCGGTGGACGAGTTCGATCTTGACGGCGGCCGGGACGGGCTGCTTCTCATTTTGCAGTCCGTCACGGGGACCGACGTCCACAAGTTTGACTCTGGAAGGAAATTTCATGCTTGACTCTCAGTATTCAGGACGATGCTCCGGCATGGTGCAGGCTCGGGCCAGGGCACCTTCGGGCGGCAGCATAACAAGGTGCGTCTACAGCGGCCACGTCAGTATCCCCGGTTCCGGTCAACCTCGCCGGCAACAGGTTCACCGCGGTCCAGCGCAGCAATCTTGCGCGCAATCTGCGCAATGCTCTCTTCGCGCAGGGTGCGGGCGGACGTATGGGGCGTCACGGTGATCTTCGGGTGATTCCAGAACGGGTGGCCTGCCGGCAGCGGCTCCGTGCGAAACACGTCGAGCGCAGCGCCCGCCAGGTGTCCGCTTTCAATCAGCGCCAGCAGGTCTTCCTCAACCAGGTGGCCGCCGCGTGCAACATTGATGACATAGCCCCCCGGCCGCAGTTTTGAAAGCGTGCGCCGGTTCATGATGTCCTGCGTCTCGGCTGTGAGCGGCAGGAGGCACACAAGTATTCGGGTAGCGCCCAGGAACTCCTCGAAGCCCTCCGGCCCCGAAAGGCAGCGCACCCCCTCGACCTCCCGGGCGGAACGGCTCCAGCCAAGCACGGGAAACTCGAAGGCCCGCAGGGCTTGTGCGACGCGCCGGCCGAGCACCCCCAGGCCCATGACGCCAACCGGGAACTCCTCACGTGGCAGGGTGCGGCGGTACGACCACTTGCCGCTGGCCGTATCCGCATCGACTGCATCCAGTTCGCGGAAGTGCCTGATCACGGCGTGGCAAACGAACTCGGCCATCTGCACGGCCATCCCGCCGTCGTCAACGCGCACAAGCCTGGCAGCCTCCGGCAGCTTCAGCTTCATCAGCCCGTCCACGCCGGCGCCGATATTGAAGATGCCCTTGATCTGTGGCTGTTCGTCAATGAACTGCTGCGGCGGTGACCACACGATCGCATAGTCGGCGGGCGGCGCGCCGGGCGCCCAGATGTCCACTGAAGCATGGGGCAATGCGGCCCGCACACCATCGAGCCAGGGGTCGGCCTTCAGGCCGTCAAAACAGAAGGTTATTTTCATCAATCAGGAAAGGCAGCCTTCAGGCCGTGAGCTTGAGCAGCTCCGCGCCCTCAGCCACCTGGTCGCCAGGGGCAAACAGCAATTCTGCCACTGTGCCGTCCATGGGTGCCGCTATGGTGTGCTCCATCTTCATGGCATCCATCACTGCCAGCGCCTGGCCCTTGCTGACCTTGTCACCCGCCTTGACGGCGAACGACACGACCTTGCCGGGCATGGGCGCCGTCAGCCGCCCCGCCTCGCCCGCCGTATCGCCGGCATGGGCCAGCATGTCGATGACGGTGATCTGCGTCGCGCCGCGAGACGTGAACACATGGACCTTGCCGCCGAGTGCATGCAGTGTGGCGGTCAGCGACTGCTCGCCGAACTGGATGGCGGTGCCCTGTTCCGTGACGGACCAGCTGAGCGGCCCGCTGGTCTCGCCGACCACCAGGCGCAGGGCACCGTCGTGCAGGTAGGTCAGCTCGGCCCGGGCCGGCTCGCCGTTGAATTCGAATTCGAAGCGGCGCACGGTCAGGTCATGCGAGCGCCAGCCGTCGCGGCGGCTGAACGGGTCGGCCGTTTCGGTGGCCTTCTCTCCCAGCAAGGTGTGCGTGACGGCAGCTGCAACAGCAAACTCAAGACCGACCGGCTCCTGGTTGAACAGCACCGCCTGCTCGCGCGGGATGAGCGCAGTGTCCAGGTCGGCTTCGGCGAACGAGCGGCTTCGCACCACGTGGCGCAGGAACTGCACATTGGTGTTGAGGCCGACGATGCGCGTCTGCGCCAGCGCGGCATCCAGCCGGGCCAGGGCCTCGTCGCGCGTCTTTCCGTGGACGATGAGCTTGGCGATCATCGAGTCGTAGTACGGCGAGATGGCGTCGCCCTGGCGCACGCCGTCGTCGATGCGCACCGCCAGGTCGCCGTCCGGCCGCTGGAAGCCCACGCAGGCCGGCTTCTGGTACACATGCAGCGTGCCAGTGGCGGGCAGGAAATTATTGTCGGGGTTCTCGGCGCAGATGCGCGCCTCGATGGCGTGACCGCTGATCTGCAATTGATCCTGCAGCAGCGGGAGCCTCTCGCCGAAAGCCACACGCAACTGCCATTCGACCAGGTCCTGCCCGGTGATGGCCTCGGTAACCGGATGCTCGACCTGCAGGCGAGTGTTCATCTCCATGAAAAAGAAACTCATCGTGCCATCGGCCTTCTGCTCGACGATGAACTCCACCGTCCCGGCGCCGACATAGTTCACCGCGCGCGCAGCGGCGACTGCGGCCTCCCCCATCTCCCTGCGCATCGCCTCGGTCATGCCCGGGGCGGGCGCCTCTTCCAGCACCTTCTGGTGCCGGCGCTGCACCGAGCAGTCACGCTCGAACAGGTACACATAGTTGCCCTGCGTGTCGCCGAATACCTGGATCTCGATATGGCGCGGGCGCTGCACGTACTTCTCAATCAGCACCGCGTCGTCACCAAAGCTGTTGATGGCTTCGCGCTTGCACGACGCAAGCGCCGCTGCGAAGTCTTCCGACCTGTCCACAGCGCGCATGCCCTTGCCGCCGCCGCCGGCACTGGCCTTGATGAGCACGGGGTAGCCGATGCGGTCGGCTTCCTTCTGCAGCATCCCGGCATCCTGGCCCGCGCCGTGGTAGCCGGGCACGAGGGGAACGCCGGCCTTTTCCATGAGCTGCTTGGATTCTGCCTTCAGCCCCATCGCCTGGATGGCCGAAGGCGGCGGGCCGATGAAGACCAGGCCGGCATCGGCGCAGGCCCTGGCAAACTCCTCGTTCTCGCTGAGGAAGCCATAGCCGGGGTGAATGGCCTGTGCGCCCGTGGCCCTGGCCGCCGCAATGATCTTTTCCCAGCGCAAGTAGCTGTCCTTGGGCGCGCTGCCGCCAATATGCAGGGCTTCATCGCAAACGCCTACATGCTTGGCATGGGCATCGGCATCCGAATACACGGCGACCGTCTTGATGGCCATCCGCTTGGCGGTCGCCGCGACACGGCAGGCAATTTCGCCCCGGTTGGCGATGAGGATTTTCTTGAACATTCAGGTTCCTTGCGGCGCCGAAGCGCCAGAGAAGAAGGCCGAGATCCTGCGAAGGACGGCGAGTAAAAACTTGAACAGCAGCGCAAGCATGATGGCCATCAGGCCCAGCGCCACGCACAACGCGATGCCGAAGGCCACCGGGTAGTTCATGGCGAGCCAGAGCCCGGCCACCACCAGCCCGTCTTCCACCAGTGACACGGCAGCGTTGGAGAACGGTTCAGGCGATGTGTTGACCGCCGCACGCGTCGTCATCTTGGTGGTGTGCGAGGCGGCAGCGAGCGTGCCGCCAAGCAGGGCGGCCACGGTGGCAGCTGCCGGGCCATCGGCACCGAGCGCACCGGCAGCCAGTGCTGCACCAGCTGGAATTCGCACGACTGTGTGAATCACGTCCCATACCGAATCCACCAGCGGAATCTTGTCGGCAAAGAACTCCATGAACAGCATGACACCACTCACGCCCAGCACCGCCGGATGCTGCAGCACCTGCAGGCCGGGTGGCAGCGGCAGCCAGCCCATGAAACCGGCCATGCCAGTGATGAACACGGCCGCGTACAGCCGGAAGCCGCTGGCCCAGCCGAGGGCTGCGGCCAGCGCAACCAGGTGCGTCGTGTCCAGGGCGTTCATGGCAGCAGCCAGCCAGGCTTGCGCTTCTGCAGAAAGGACTGAACGCCCTCCCGGCCCTCCGGGCTCACGCGGATATCGGCAATGCCTGCCACGGTCATGGCAATGAGTTCGGGCGAGATGTCCTTGCCGGCTACATCCTGGACCAGCTTCTTGCTGGCCTTGACCGCAGCCGGGCCGCAGTTGGCAAGCGTGCGGCCCAGTTCTCCGACCTTTGCATCCAGCTGGTCCGCCGTCACCACCTCATGCACGAAGCCGATGCGCAATGCCTCGGCCGCGCTGAAGCGCTCCGCCGTCAGGAAATAGCGGTGGGATGCGCGGGCGCCCATCGCCCGGATCACATAGGGGCTGATGGTGGCCGGGATGAGGCCAATGCGCGTTTCGCTCAGGCAATAGTTGGCGGTATCCACGGAGACGGCGATGTCACAGGCGGCCACCAGCCCGGTGCCGCCCGCATACACGTCGCCCTGCACCCGCGCGATGGTCGGCTTGGGGCACGCGTAAATGGTGTGCAGCATCTCACCCAGCTGCCCGGTTCTGCTCACGGGTGTAGTCGGCCATGCGCTTCATCCAGTTCAGGTCGGCGCCTGCGCAGAAGGCGGTGCCGGCGGCGGCCAGAATGATGCAGCGGACGTCGTCGCGCGCACCAAGATCACGGAACGCCTGCGCAAGTTCAGAGATGACTTCGTCGTTGAAGGCATTGCGCACGTCGGGACGGTTCAGCGTGACAGTGGCGACTGCGCCATGGGTGTCAAGTGTCAGGTGGTTCATGGGTCCGTCCGGTTGGAAGTGTTTCAGTACCGCTTGGCGACTTCTTCGAGCATTACTTCTGTCGCGCCACCGCCAATCGCCAGCACGCGGGCATCCCGCCAGAGTCGCTCGATCGCTGTCTCCCGGATATAGCCCATGCCACCATGAAACTGCTGGCAGGTCTGCACCACCTCGTTGACAAGTTCACCAGTCAGGGCCTTGAGCATCGAGACGTCCTGAACGATGTCGTGGCCCTGCGTCACTCGCCAGGCGCAGTGGTACATGAAGGCCCGCGCGGCGCGGGTCTTTGCATCGAGCATGGACAGGCGCTGGCGGATCGTCTGCTTGTCCCACAACGTGGCGCCAAACGCCTGGCGCTGGCGCACGTAGTCCAGCGTCAGTTCGAGTGCGCGCTGGCAATGGCCCACAGCCATGGCGCCCAGGGCGATGCGCTCGGTCTGGAAATTCTTCATCACCGAGTAGAAGCCCTTGCCCTCCTCACCCAGCATGTTCGCGGCCGGGATGCGTACATTGTCAAAAACAAGCTCGGCAGTGTCTGACGACAGCCAGCCTGTCTTCTTCAGCGCCCGGCCCACGGTGAATCCCGGCGTGCCTTTGTCGACGATGAACATGGTCATGTCGTGCCGCGCATTGCCGGTTTTTGCCGCGACGAAGTACACGTCTGCATGCACGCCGTTAGTGATGAACATTTTGGTGCCATTGATCACCCACTCATCCCCGTCGCGCTTCGCCGTTGTGCGGATGCCCGCCACATCGGAGCCGGCACCGGGCTCGGTAATTCCCACCGCGCAGATCATCTCGCCGGAAGTGATCCTGCGCATGTACTTTTCTTTTTGCGCCGGGGAACCTGCGTGGTGCAGGTGCGGCCCGGCCATGTCGGTATGCACGAGCACGGTGATGATGAAGCCCGCATAGGTGGACTGCGAAAGCGCTTCGGCAAACACCAGGTTGGTCATGGCGTCTGCGTCGCTGCCGCCGTACTCCCCTTCAAAGGCAATACCCAGCAGGCCGGTCTGGCCCATGCGGCGCAGGACATCACGCGGGACCATGCCGCTTTCTTCCCATGCATCGGCATGCGGCTCGACCTCGCGTGCAAGGAACCTCGCGACCTGGTCGCGCAGCAGTTCGTGGTCGGGGTTGTCGTAGATGCTCTGGTTCTGCATGTGATTGCGCCGGTTACATGCGGAAGATGCCGAACTTTGGCTCGGGAATCGGCGCATTCAGGCTGGTCCGCAAGCCCAGTGCCAGCATGCGGCGGGTGTCTGCCGGGTCGATGACGCCATCGTCCCACAGGCGGGCACTGGAATAGTACGGATGCGACTGGTGCTCGAACTGGTCCAGCACCGGCTGCTTGAAGGCCTTTTCTTCTTCCTCGGACCAGCTTCCGCCCCTGGCCTCTATTGCGTCGCGCTTGACGGTGGCCAGCACGCCGGCTGCCTGCTCGCCGCCCATCACGCAAATGCGCGCGTTGGGCCACATCCACAGGAAACGCGGGCTGAAGGCGCGACCACACATGCCATAGTTGCCCGCGCCATAACTGCCGCCAATGATGACGGTTAGTTTGGGCACCTGTGCGGTGGCCACTGCCGTCACCATCTTCGCGCCGTGCCGCGCGATGCCTTCGTTCTCATACTTGCGGCCCACCATGAAGCCGGTGATGTTCTGCAGGAAGATGAGGGGAACCTTGCGCTGGCAGCACAGCTCGATGAAGTGCGCGCCCTTCTGGGCCGACTCGGAAAACAGGATGCCGTTGTTGGCGATGATGCCTACCGGCATACCCTCGATACGCGCAAAGCCCGTCACCAGCGTGCTGCCAAAGCGCGCCTTGAATTCGTCAAAGTCGCTGCCATCCACGATGCGGGCAATGATCTCGCGCACATCAAACGGCTTGCGCTTGTCGTCGGGGATGATGCCGTAGAGCTCATCCGCCGGGTACCGGGGTGGCTCAATGACGGCGTCCTGCGGAACGACAGGCCTGACCGCTCGCGCATTCAGGTTGCGCACGGCCGTGCGCGCGAGCGCCAGCGCATGCGGGTCGTTCTGGGCCAGGTGGTCTGCCACGCCGGACAGGCGTGTGTGCACGTCGCCGCCGCCAAGGTCTTCGGCCGTGACAATCTCGCCCGTGGCGGCCTTCACCAATGGCGGGCCGCCCAGGAAGATGGTGCCCTGGTTCTTCACGATGATGGTCTCGTCACTCATGGCCGGCATGTATGCGCCGCCAGCCGTGCAACTGCCCATGACGACCGCAATCTGCCCGATGCCCAGCGCGCTCATGTTGGCCTGGTTGAAGAATATTCGGCCGAAGTGATCGCGGTCCGGGAACACATCGTCCTGGTTGGGCAGGTTGGCCCCGCCTGAATCCACAAGGTACACACAGGGCAGGTTGTTCTGCTGTGCGACTTCCTGGGCGCGCACGTGCTTCTTGACGGTCATCGGGTAGTAGGTGCCGCCTTTGACCGTTGCGTCGTTGCACACGATCATGCAGTCCACGCCACTGACGCGGCCAATGCCTGTGATGAGGCCGGCACAGGGCGCGTCACCCTTGTACATGTTGTGCGCCGCAAGCGGTGCCAGTTCCAGGAAAGGCGTTCCCGGATCCAGCAGCATCTGCACCCGTTCGC
>CAZFKW010000096.1:0-4788 GCA_964519795.1 uncultured Ramlibacter sp.
GCACGTTGGGCAGCCAGTCGGCCACGGCCACCACCTTGCCGATGCCGGCGTCGCCCAAGGCGGCGGGCGCGCCCAGCGCGTTGCCATAGAAGGTGTAGAACTTGCCCTCATAGCCGACCTCCTTCGCCGCCTTGACCAGCAGCGTGAGGTCGTTGCCCCAGTTGCCGGTAATCACGGCATGCGCACCGCTGGACTTGATCTTGGCTACATAAGGCAGGAAATCCTTCACACGGCCCACGGGGTGCAGTTCGTCTCCGACGATCTGCACGTCCGGCCGCTGCACGCCAAGCTGGCGCCTGGCCTCGCGCAGCACCGCCTGGCCAAAGCTGTAATCCTGGCCCAGCAGGTACACGCTTTTGACGCCGGCATCGTCCTTGAGGACCTGCATCAGCGCCGCCATGCGCATGTCGGCATGTGCGTCGAAGCGAAAGTGCCAGAAGCTGCATTTCTCGTTGGTGAGGACCGGATCCACCGCCGAGTAGTTGAGGTACACCACACGCCTTGCCGGCATGCGATCGTTGTGCTTGTTGATGGCGTCGAGCAATGCAGCCGCAGCAGCTGACGAGTTGCCCTGCAGGATGTACTGCGCGCCATCATCGATGGCGGAGCGCAGCGCCGACAGCGCCTCTTCGTTCTGGCCCTTGCTGTCATATCGCTCAAGCGCGAGCATCCGGTTGCCGCCTGCAGCGGCCGGCAGCTTCACGCCGCCGCGCGCATTGACCAGTTCCACCGCCCAGATCAGGTTGCGGAAGACGGCCTCGCCGGTGTTGGCGAACGGGCCGCTCAGCCCCTCGATCATGGCCAGCTTGATGGGTGGCGCTGCCTGCTGCTGCGCCTGGGCCGCAAAGGCAAAAGCCAGGGCAGATAGCGCCAGTAGCAGGGATTTCAAGTTCCACATCGTCCGATTTTTCATTCCTGGTTCTCTCTTGAAAAGCGCCGCACCGAACGCAGATTCACTGCATGCGGCAATCACGGTGAAAGCCGCGCAGTGTAAGGGACAAAGCGGGCACAAATCCTGCCGCCCGCACCCCTATAGCCGTCAGGAGTTCCAACCATGTTTTTCGCACCCGCCATTGTTTCCCCCCGCTTCCGTTCACTGGACCGCAATTTCGAGCGTTTCGTGAACCAGGCCTTTGACACACAGAGCCGCCTGAACGTCGAGCAGGACGACAAGGCCTGGACCATTACGCTGGATTTGCCGGGCCTGGCCAAGGAAGACCTGAATATCGGCATCGAGGGCGCGGTCGTGCGCATCAAGACCCGGGCAGAAGCGAAGCGCCAGTTCAAGGCTGCCTACGAACTGCCGCAGGATATCGACGCCGCCACCAGTGGCGCCAGGCTGGAGAATGGCGTTCTGACACTGACGCTGGGCAAGCTGGTGCCCGTCAGCAAGGTCATCACCATCGAAGTCAGGTAAGGGCTGACAGATCAGAAAGGGGCCAGCGGGGTTTTACGTCAAAAGCGTAGTCCCTGCCGGCCTTCTGCATGTTCGAATCAAGGCGCATGGCAGCTGCCATGGCAATCATGGCTCCGTTGTCAGTACACAAATGCATTTCCGGATAGTGCACCCGGACACCGGCCTGGGCGCAAGCCGCATCCAGTTGCCGGCGCAACAGCCTGTTCGCCCCGACGCCGCCTGCCACCACCAGCCGCCTGAGCCCTGTGTCCTTCAGCGCAGACATGGATTTCTTGAGCAGCACCTCCACGATGGCTGCCTGCGTGGATGCGGCCAGATCGGCCTTGCGTGATTCCAGCTCGCTTCCCAGCTTCCTTGCCTGCGTCATCACCGCTGTCTTGAGTCCCGCAAACGAAAAGTCCAGATCGCCGCTGTGCATCAGCGGGCGCGGCAGCTTGAACGCCTGCGGGTCGCCCTGCTCGGCCAGCCGGGCCAGTGCCGGGCCGCCGGGGTAGCCCAGGCCCATGAGCTTGGCGGTCTTGTCAAAAGCCTCCCCGGCCGCGTCGTCAATGGTCTCGCCCAGCATCTCATACCTGCCCACGCCCTCAACCCGCATCAGCTGCGTATGCCCACCTGATACAAGAAGTGCGACGAAGGGAAACCCAGGCGGGTCGGCACTCAGGAATGGAGACAGGAGGTGCCCCTCCAGGTGGTGCACGGCCAGCACGGGCTTGCCCAGCGCAGCGCCCAGTGCGCAGGCCACGCCGGCGCCCACCAGCAAGGCCCCGGCAAGACCCGGCCCGCGTGTGTAGGCCACCACATCCACATCCGCGAGCGTACGCCCAGCCTCAGTCAATACTGACTCGGCCAGGGGCAGCACCCGCCGGATGTGGTCCCGGCTCGCCAGCTCGGGGACGACCCCCCCGTAAGCCTGGTGCATCGCCACCTGCGTATGAAGGGCATGGCCGAGAAGCAACGGCAACTCGCCCACCATGGAGCGGACCAGCGCAACACCGGTTTCATCACATGAAGATTCAATTCCAAGAACATGCATATGGCCCGAGTTTAGGACCGACGGCATGCTTGTTGCTCTGGCAAGGGTTACATGAAATCAGGACTCAACTTTTTACTGGCCGCGCGCCAGTGCGAAATCGCCGAACTCGAGCAACTTGCCCGGACCAGCGAACTGGTGGGCGTTCTCGGGCATTTCACCCATGCCCTACAGCGGGAGAGGGGCATCTCCAACGTATACCTGGGCACGCATGGCGACCGCTTCAGCGAGCACCGCATGGAGCAGCTTGCCCAGTGCGAGCGCATCGAGTCCGTGGTGCGCGCGCGCCTTGACGGGCTTGACACTGAAGAAGCAGGCCTTGTACGCAATGGCGCGCGGCTGTTCAGCCGCATTGCCGTGGTGCTCCATGCCATGGACAGCCTGCCCGCACTGCGCGAAGGCATCGGGCAACAGTCCATTGCGCCGGCTGAGGCCACAGCCGCATTCTCCCGGCTCATTGCCGGGCTGCTGGCGGTAGTCTTCGAAGCAGCCGATAGCGCGACCGACCCCGAAGTGTCGCGCGCCCTGGTCGCCATGTTCAACTACATGCAGGGCAAGGAATTCGCCGGGCAGGAACGGGCCCTGGGCGCTGCGGTGTTTGCTTCAGGCTCGATTGACGCCGCAGCGCGCCAGCAGTGCCGCTACCTGATTGAATCCCAGCAGACGTGCCTGCAGGTGTTTGCCGACTTGTCCGATGCGGCCGTGGTCGCTGCGGACCGCGCCGCGCAGGATACTGCGGCGCTTGGCGAGATCGAGCACTTCCGGCGCCTCATTACCGCGCCGGCGGCCCACACCAGCGTCGACCCGGCCCTCAGCCAGGGGTGGTATGACTGCTGCACGCGGCGAATTGACGGCATGCGCATGGTCGAGGAACTGCTGGCTGCCAACCTGCGCCGCCTGTGCGACCAGCGCATCGCACAGGCACGGACCGAGCTGCGCAGCCAGCAGGCCATCCATGAATCCCTGCTGCGCCAGGCCAGTGCTGAGCCGCCTGCCGCGTTTGGCCCCCACATCGAGCGCTCGATCATGGGCATGGTTCAGGACCAGTCGCGGCGCCTCCAGTCCATGAGCGATGAACTCGACATGGTTCGCGCCACGCTCAATGAGCGCAAGACCATTGACCGTGCCAAAGGCTTACTGATGGCGCATCGGCAGATGAGCGAAGAAGAAGCCTATAAGACGCTGCGCCAGACCGCCATGAACCAGAACCGGCGCGTTCTTGACGTGGCGCAGGCAGTCCTGGCCATGGCCGACGTCTTGCCGATCCGCCCGGACTGATGCTTGGGCAGCCGGCTTACGCTGCACTGCACAAGATTCGTGCAAGATCAGCCCGGATCCCGAGCCGCAGGCCATTCATGCGCTTCATTGGTGCCATGGCAGTCCGGCGCTGGATGGCGCTAACCTGTTGTAAACATTGAATAAACTCATGAAAGCATGCACATGGGCACCCTGGCACGCTATGTGCAAGTGAGATTTTGCAGGCACCAACGGCGGCGCCTGTAAAGAACAAGTCTCTCGGACTTGCCTGGACAACGGCGTCCATCACCACCTGCACATACGGGTGGGTTGATGGGCGCCGTTTTTGTTTTCTGCTTACCTGGAGCCAACGATGGAAATCAATTCAAGGCCTGACGCGACACTTTCGCGCCGACAAGTCATCAAGGGCGCCGCCGCCGCAGGGGCCGCCAGCGTGGTCAGCGGCCTGTGGCCCGCCATTGCCTCAGCCCAGAGCCCGGCGCTCGAAACAAAGGCTGCAAAGCTCGGCTTCATCGCACTGACCGACGCAGCGCCGCTCTTCGTGGCTGACGAAAAGGGCTTCTTCAAGAAGCATGGCATGACCGATGTGGAGGTACTCAAGCAATCCTCCTGGGGCACCACGCGCGACAACCTCGTGCTCGGCTCCAAAAGCAATGGCATCGACGGGGCCCACATCCTTACGCCCATGCCCTACCTCATCTCGACAGGCGCTGTTACCGCCAACAATGTCAAGGTACCCATGTCCATCCTTGCGCGCCTGAACCTGGGCGGCCAGTGCATCTCCGTCGGTGACGAGTACAAGGCGCTCAAGGTCGGGCTCGACACCAGGGAGTTCGGCAAGGCGCTCCTGGCCAAGCGCGTGAAATCCGGCAAACCGGTCAACGCCGCCATGACCTTCCCCGGCGGCACACATGACATGTGGATTCGCTACTGGATGGCAGCGGGTGGTGTGGACCCGAACAAGGACATCACCACCATCGTCGTGCCACCGGCCCAGATGGTGGCCAACATGAAGGTCGGCAGCATGGACACCTTCTGCGTATGCGAACCCTGGAACCGCCAGCTCATCAACCAGAAGATCGGC
>CAZFKW010000096.1:4809-5824 GCA_964519795.1 uncultured Ramlibacter sp.
TGGATGAACCACCCTGAAAAGGCGTTCGCGATGCGTAGCGACTATGTGGCCGCCAATCCGAATGCCACCAAGGCACTGCTCAAGGCGGTGATGGAAGCACAAATGTGGTGCGAGGACCCGGCCAACCGCGCCGAAGTGGCCGACATCTGCTCGCGCAGGCGCTGGATCAATGCGCCCGTGGCCGACGTGATCGACCGCGTCAAGGGCGACTTCGACTACGGCACGGGCCGGGTGGAAGCAAACAGCAAGTACCAGATGCGATTCTGGAAGGACCATGCAAGCTACCCGTTCCAGAGCCACGACCTGTGGTTCCTGACCGAGAACATCCGCTGGGGCTATCTGCCTGCCAACCTGGACATGAAGGCGCTTGTGGCCCAGGTGAACCGGGAGGACCTGTGGCGCGCGGCTGCCAGGGAGCTCGGTGTTGCGGCCAAGGACATCCCCACGTCCACGTCGCGCGGCGTCGAGAAGTTCTTTGACGGCAAGGTGTTCGACCCCGCCAACCCGAAGAAGTACCTGGACAGCCTGGCCATCAAGTACATCAAGTCAGCCTGACCCCCGCAGTGATCACCTCCCACGTGAAAGAGCTTGACATGAACTCCTCCGAAACCATCGAGCCCATCAGGCTGACAACGCCGCAAGCACCCGGCCGCCTGAGCAGCTGGGCGAAGTCCACCGTGCGCGTCTTCTTCTCGCATGTGTTGCCGCCACTGGTCATCATCGGCATCCTGCTGATCATCTGGCAACTGCTGGGTTCGCGGCCCGGCGCCTCACTGCCGGCGCCGACCAGGGTGATCGAGGACACGTGGGAGCTGATCGCGCACCCCTTCTACGACCGCGGCGGCAATGACGTGGGCATCGCCTGGCAGTTGCTGGCCAGCCTCAAGCGGGTGGCCTTCGGCTACTCGCTGGCCGTGGTGGCGGGGGTCAGCCTCGGCGTGCTGGTCGGCCAGTCCACCTGGGCGCTGCGCGGGCTCGATCCGCTGTTCCAGGTGCTGCGGACCGTGCCCCCGCT
>CAZFKW010000096.1:5846-11260 GCA_964519795.1 uncultured Ramlibacter sp.
GATCATCATCAACACCTCCATCGGCATCCGCAACATCCCGGAGGACTACCGCAACGTGGCCAGGGTGATCCAGCTCAACGGCATCGAGTACTTCACCAGGATCATGCTTCCTGCCGCTGCCCCGTTCATCTTCTCGGGCCTGCGCATCGGCATCGGCCTGTCCTGGCTGGCCATCATTGCCGCCGAGATGCTGATCGGCGGCGTCGGTATCGGCTTCTTCATCTGGGACTCGTGGAACTCATCGCGCATCAGCGACATCATCCTTGCGCTCATTTATGTGGGCCTGGTCGGCTACGCGCTTGACCGCATTGTTGCGTTCATAGGCAACAAAATCACCCGCGGCACCTCTGCCAGCTGAACCCGGAGCACGCACCATGAAAGACAACAACGCCTATCTCTCGCTGTCCCAGGTGGACATGACCTTTCCCGGCGCCGGTTCCAGCAACCAGGTACTCAAGGGCATCAACCTGAACGTCCGCCACGGCGAGTTCATCTCGCTGATCGGGCATTCCGGCTGCGGCAAATCGACCGTTCTCAACATCGTCGCAGGGCTCCTGAAAGCGACTTCAGGCGGGGTCATCGTGGATGGCCGCGAGGTCAATTCACCGGGTCCGGACCGCGCCGTCGTGTTCCAGAACCATTCGCTGCTGCCCTGGCTGAATGTCTACCAGAACGTGGAGATTGCGGTCGCAAAGATCTTCGGCGCTTCGCGCAGCGCCGCGGAGCGCAAGGAATGGATCCTGCACAACCTCGCCATGGTCAACATGTCGCACGCGCTGGACAAGCTGCCCTCACAGATCTCGGGCGGGATGAAGCAGCGTGTGGGCATTGCCCGGGCGCTTGCCATGGAGCCGAAGGTCCTGCTGCTGGACGAGCCCTTCGGCGCGCTTGACGCGCTCACCCGGGCCCACCTGCAGGACGAGGTCATCCGCATCCAGTCCGAGCTCAACAACACCGTCCTGATGATCACCCATGATGTCGATGAGGCCGTGCTCATGTCTGACCGTGTGGTGATGATGACCAACGGCCCGCTGGCCACCATCGGCCAGGTCATGACGGTGGAGCTGGAGCGCCCGCGCAACCGGATCGCACTGGCAGAAAACTCCGTCTACAACCACTGCCGCCAGGAGATCCTCACCTTCCTGTATGAAAAGCGGCCGGCCGCTGTGCGGGAAAAAGCGCGCGCCTGATCGGGCCGTCCCCGCTGGCGGGATTCTTGCTGTGCATTGACAGCACCGCCCGACAACCCCGACTGAGCAGGTTGCGGCGTGCCCCAGGAGACTGAATGTCCGCTGTCATGCCAGCCAATCCGATCAAGCCTGCACCAAGCGGTGCCGCTACAGGCGACGAACATCCCTTAAGAAAAACGTTCATCCGGTACCGCAACATCCTGACTGTCCTTGCGGTATTTGGTGTACTTGTATTTGCGCTGCTGGCCCTGACCTTTTACGCAGCCTGGGTTGGCGGGCAGACCACGGCCGCCTACCAGCTCGCAACCCGCCAGCATGAGAACCTGCAGAGGATTGCGCGCAACCTGCTTGAGCTTGAGGCCATGCACACCGCAGGTGCCGCCTGGAAGGCCGAGACACTTGCCGAGCTGCGGACCGCGACACATGCCTTCCAGGCGGCAGGCGCGACATTGCGTGCAGGCGGCGTCGTACCAGGCATCGACGGCAAGGCGGTGGAGCTGGGACCTGTTGCATCTGAGCGTGCACGCGCATTGCAGGAGCGGGTGGATGCGCTCTGGCAGCCCTACTTCCAGCGGCTTGAACCCTTGCTCAGGGACGGCTTCACCCCGCCCCAGCTCTATGAAGCGCTCGCCTGGAACCGGGCCAACCATATCGCCCTGCTCGCGGGAACAAGCGCCCTGGCGACCGAGTCGGTCCAGCTCGGCGCTGCGCGCAGCGCCAGCCTGCGCTCCATCCAGACAGCCGGCGTCGTGCTGGCGCTTGTGCTGTTCGTGCTCCTCGTGCTGATGTTGCTGCAGCGCCTGCGGACAACACAGGAAGCGATGGAACAGGCGCGCGAAGAAGGCCGGGAAATCCTGGCCACCGTGCGCGAGGGCGTCGTCATGGTGATGCCCGACTACCGGCTGGGCGCGCACATGTCACGCTCGGCACATGGCCTGTTTGGGCGCACGCTGCACGCTGACGACGACTTCTTCAGCCTGCTGTCGCATCTGGTGGACGAGAAGCAGCGCCACGATGCCCGCCAATACGTGGACCTGCTGTTCTCCCCGCATGAGGTGCAGGGGCAGGTGTCGGGGGTCAACCCGCTGCACGCCATCGAGGTCACGGCCCGCACCCGCGGCGGCCATACGGCCCGCCGCCACCTGTCATTTGCCTTCCACCGGATGTTCATGGGTGGCGTTGTCCATCACCTGCTGGTCACGATACAGGACACAACGGCGCGGGTGGAAGCCGAACGCAAGCTGCAGGAAGAGCGGCAGCGCTCGCAGAAGGACTTTTCCATGCTGCTGAAGGCATTTGACGCCGACCCGGCCATGCTGCGCCAGTTTGTCCAGCGCGCGGAGGTTTGCCTGCTGGAGATCAACGACCTGCTGGGCAGCGTGACCGCCGCCCAGGGTGAAGCTGCCATGTCGCGCATGCTCGACCGCGCCGTGCGGCGTACCCACGAGCTCATGCGTGACGCCGGGCAGCTTGGCCTGGAGAGTCTGGCAACCCAGGCGCAGCACTTTGAGTCAGACCTGCAGCGCATTCAGCTCGGCGGCAGCGACATGGCTGGCAAGGAGGCGGCATTGCCTGCCATGTCAATCCAGCTGCAGGAACTGCTGAACAAGGTCGCATCCATCAAGAACCTGACGAGCTCCCGGCGCGTGTTCGCAGCAGCGGGCGCCAACGAGTCGATCAATGACACCCTGGCCTCGGTCGCGCAGGAAGTGGCCGCGATGACGAACAAGCAGGTCGAGACGGTTATCCGCATGGGAAGCCTGAGCGACGTGGAGGGCGATGCGCGTCTACTGGTCAGGGAGATCGCCATCCAGCTGACGCGCAACGCCGTGGTGCATGGCATCGAGACACCACCAGCGCGGGACAGCGCCGGAAAGTCCGCCAGGGGCATGGTGGAGGTGCAGCTGACGCGCGGTGAGTCAGACTGGGTGCTCAGCGTGCGCGACGACGGCGCGGGCATCAACGCCGCGCTGATCAAGCAGCGGCTGCTGGCGCTGGGCTGGTACTCCGGGCCACAGCTGGCCAGCTTTGACGAACGGCAGATCGTGGGCCACATCTTCAAGCCCGGCTTCTCGACGATCGACCCGGCCGCCGTTCATGCAGGGCACCTGGGACGGGGCGTCGGGCTGGATGTCGTGCAATCCAACGTCCAGCGCCTGGGCGGGCGCATGACGCTGTCGTCACAACCCGGGCAATCCACCGAGTTCAGGATCCGGTTCTCCACCTGATGCGTTCTGCGCGGGCACCTGAATGGTGCGCGCAATGAATGCAGGTGCGCAGAACTGGTTCCGCAGGGCCGTTCCAGCGAGGCATTGCCTTTGGCACGCAATGTGCATGTCATTCATCAACGGGTGCAACGCTGCACCCGGACCGTGCATTCCCCTGCCGGTCACGCGCACGACGCTGTGTGCTGTCTTGTACCAACTTGCGGGCCCGCAGATGCAGGCTCCAGTCCAGACACACCTACGTGGAGTAGCAGCGATGAAGAAAATGAAACTCGTGATGGTCGGCAACGGCATGGCCGGTGTGCGCACCCTGGAAGAGTTGCTCAAGATAGCACCGGATCTCTACGACATCACCGTCTTCGGCGCCGAGCCCCACCCCAACTACAACCGAATCCTGCTGTCGCCCGTGCTGGCCGGCGAGCAGACTCTTGACGAGATCGTGCTGAACTCGTGGGACTGGTACAGGGATAACAACATCACGCTCCACGCCGGCAAGAAGGTGGTGGAGGTGGACCGCATCAAGCGCGTTGTGCGTGCCATCGATTCCGGGGGTGGCGTCACCGAAGAAGAATACGACCGGCTGCTCATGTGCACTGGCTCCAACCCGTTCATCCTGCCCATCCCCGGCAAAGATCTGGGGGGCGTCATCGCCTACCGGGATATTGCGGACACCAACGCCATGATCGAGGCGTCGCAGAAGTACAGCAAGGCAGTGGTCATTGGAGGTGGCCTGCTGGGCCTCGAGGCAGCCAACGGTCTCATGCTGCGCGGCATGCAGGTTACCGTGATCCACGTCATGCCCACGCTGATGGAGCGCCAGCTGGACGCCGTCGCAGGCGGGCTGCTGCAGAGGTCGCTGGAAGAACGCGGGCTCAAGTTCGTCATGGGCGGGCAGACGCAGGCACTCATCGGCGATGCCGACGGCGGCAAAGGTGGCCGGGTCATGGCCCTGCAGTTCAAGGACGGCAGCGAGATACCGGCCGACCTCGTCGTAATGGCCGTCGGCATCCGCCCCAACACCGAGCTGGCCGAAAAGATGCGCCTGCATGTCAACCGCGGCATCATGGTGACCGACACCATGCAGACCGTGACCGATGCGCGCATCTACTCTGTGGGCGAATGCGCGGCACATCGCGGCATTGCCTACGGTCTCGTCGCACCGTTGTTCGAGCAGGCCCGCGTGGCAGCCAACCACCTGGCGCAGTTCGGCATCGGCCGCTACACCGGCTCGCTGACTTCCACCAAGCTCAAGGTCACGGGCATCGACCTCTTCTCCGCCGGTGAATTCCAGGGCGGCGAAGGCACGGAAGAAATCGTGATGAGCGACCCGTTCGGCGGCGTCTACAAGAAGCTGGTGATCAGGGACGACAAGCTCATCGGCGCCTGCCTGTACGGCGACACGGTCGACGGCAGCTGGTACTTCAAGCTGCTGCGCGACGGCCGCAGCATCAGCGACATCCGTGACAGGCTGGTCTTCGGCGAATCGAACATCGGCGACGCCGGGCATGAGGGCCACAGCAAGGCGGCGGGCATGCCGGACGATGCCGAGGTCTGCGGATGCAACGGCGTCAACAAGGGCACCATCTGCAAGGCCATCAAGGAAAAGGGCCTGTTTACGCTGGACGAAGTGCGCAAGCACACCAAGGCCGGCGCATCCTGTGGCTCATGTACCGGCCTGGTGGAGCAGATCCTGATGTTCACCGCCGGCGGCGACTACTCGGCCACCCCCAGGAAAAAGGCCGTGTGCGGCTGCACCGACCACAGCCACCAGGAGGTGCGCGACGCCATCACGGCCAACAAGCTGCTGTCCATTCCAGAGACCTTCAGCTTCCTGGAATGGCGCACGCCCAACGGCTGCGCCACCTGCCGCCCGGCCGTCAACTACTACCTCATCAGCAGTTGGCCCAAGGAAGCGAAGGACGACCCGCAAAGCCGCTACATCAATGAGCGCAGCCACGCCAACATCCAGAAGGACGGCACCTACAGCGTGATCCCGCGC
>CAZFKW010000097.1:0-1246 GCA_964519795.1 uncultured Ramlibacter sp.
CCGAGAAGTTCGACGCCCGCGAGTGGCTCAAGCCCGCCCGCGAAGCCGCCAAGGCCATCTGCAAGCAGCGCTACATCGAGTTCGGCTGCGAAGGCCAGGCGCCGAAAATCAAGGGCCACAACCTGCAGATGGTCGCGGCGAAATATGCCAGGGGTGAGCTGGCGCAGGTTGTGAATTGAGGTTCCCGGAGCGCGGCTTTTCGCACTCATAATGCGGGCAGCACAACATGGCTGCAAAAAAGACGACCGCTCAAATTGCGGAACCATCTCCCATCCTGAACGGGCCGTATGCCGAGCCCGGGCAGCACTACGTGAGCGTTGACCACAAGCGAATTGCCTCGAATAGGTCAGCGTTGGATGTGGTCAGGTTGCTGGCAGAAATGCCAGACGAAGTATTTGACGCCATTGGTGAGTTGCAGTCCGCTGAGGAACGTCATGGATTGAGTGACGACAAAGGGGATGATGCATGATGACGCCTTCTATCAGGTCCACGACCTCCTCTCCCGGCTATTCGAGTGATCAGCCAGTTCGGCGAAGAAAGCACCAAGGTCCTGACGCTGTGAGCCGGAGCCAGCCAGACAGGAGCCGCTGGGCCGATGTGCCTGATGCCTGGCGCGAAGAGTTGTCGGATGAGGTGCTGGAGGAAAGTGCCGGCGCCGCGGTGTTCGGACGCGGCCTGGCCTATTTTGAGCAGGGCAAGGTAAAGCTGGCACGCGACGGCGGCGGCAATACCACCTGGAAGGTGCGTGGTACACAAACCTACCAGGTCGAACTGTACTTTGAAGACGGCGGCCTGCATGTGGATTGCACCTGCCCGTATGCCGACGAGGCTTTCTGCAAGCACATGGTGGCGGCGGGCATGGCCTGGCGCAAACATCTCGGCGCGGATGATTCTGTCGATGAGCCGGTCAAAGGAGCGTCGCGCAAGTCCGCAGCCAGGCAGGCCCGTCAACCTGCGACCTCCGCTGCCAGCGGGCGTGAAGCGCTGCGGGCCTTTGTAGAGGGGCAGGATGCGGCTGTACTGGCAGATCGTTTGTGGGCCTGGGCCGAGCAGGACGGCACGCTGATGGCGGAGCTCAAGGCCTGGGCCACGCAGAGCCAGACACCTGGCGATCCGGCCGCCATGGCGGGGGCCATCACAGACCTGCTCCGTTCTGACCACTATATAGACTGGCGTGAGTCCAGCAGCTATGCGGATCAGGCGCGCAAGGTGTTGCCCTTGCTGGAAAAGGCGCTGAAGGCTGACG
>CAZFKW010000097.1:1256-11254 GCA_964519795.1 uncultured Ramlibacter sp.
TGCAGCTCGGGCTGGCCGTCGTCATCCTGGTGCCTGACGCCGGGCAGGCGCTGTACTACTGTGGACACGCATTGCGCCGGCTGTACAAGGTCTGCGAGCACGCGGATGACTCCGGTGGTGATATCGGCGATGTGGTGCACTCAGTGATGGACCTGCTGTTTCGCAGCCTGAAAGCGGCTCCGCCCCCGGCCGAATGGCTGGATGACTGGTTTGCCCTCATGAAGGCTGACCCGTGGGGGTTGTGGCGCGAGAGCGCCGTGCTGGATGTGGCGGGTGATGCCGTCGTGCAACGCTACTACGACAAGGCGGCTTCCGAATGGGCGCAATGGGTGAAGCGCCATCCGAAAAGCGAAAAAGAAAGGACGGCGCGCGGCATCGGTTCACGCTACAGCGATGAAGACTGGTCTCGCCACCAGTTGCGCGCACGCTACCTTGCGAGCCTGAAGCGCCAGGGCGACACCCAGGGCGTGCTGGAGGTGCTGCGTGCGCATCGGGCGACGGCTGCGGAACACTCCGAGCTTGTCGAGTTCTGCGAGGCGCAGGGCATGATGCGCGAAGCCTTGCAATACGCTCAGGCGGCCTACAAGCTCTACCCCGCCGACTGGCGCAGCGAGGCAGACGTGCTGCGCTGTTTTGAGCGCGATGGCTGGGACGAGGAGGCGCTGGCCATCCGAAGGCGCCGGGTTGAGGAACGGCCATCCGTCGAGCACTATCGGGAGGTTCTGGTTGCAGCGAAGGCCGCTGGACGCAATGTGCCCCAGTATCGAGCCGAACTGTTTGCGTGGGTTGCGGCACATGAGCCCATGCAGAAGGGGGATTCGCGAGCCATTTCGTGGCCTCCTCGTGCTTCAGGGCGCGGAGAACGCAACGTCAGCACCCGTGTGGAATGGCTGCTGGCCGACGGAGAGCGCGATGAAGCCCTTGCTCTGGTGCAGCCGCCCCATGTTTGCGACCCTGCTCTACTGCGAGACATTGCCCTGAAGCTGCCGAAGAATCGCCACGCGGAGGGAGTCCCGCTGATGCTGCGTGTTTTTGCGACCCGAATGCCCGTTGCGAAGACGCCCTACCGTGACGTGTTGTCGCTGGTGGGTGAAACGGCAGAACTGATGACGCAGCCTCAACGCCGCGAGTGGCTCGCCGCGCTGCGCACGGAATACAAGGCCAAACGGAACTTCATCAAGGGGCTTGATGCCTTGAAGGTCAAGGCATAATCCTTTACACACATCAGAGGTGTATGGATGAACACGCGGACCAAAGTTGAACTGGATACGAAGCTTGTGGCCAAGACCAAGAAAGCGGACGCAGAGACTACTTTGCAGGCGTATGCAGCCAAGCCCGACTACTCTGGCTTGCTGGCTCTGGAAGGGAGTGGAGTGATCGCAGATGACTACGATCCCGACGAGGCCTGTGCCCGACGCGCAGTGCGTGCTGAACTGACCGGATCTGTCGCCTGATGACTACCGTCCACACCACATCCATCCAGAGCCTGCCCCTGCTCGCGCGCGGCAAGGTGCGCGACAACTATGCGGTGGCTGACGACCGCATCCTCATGGTGGCGAGCGACCGCCTGAGCGCGTTTGACGTGATCATGGGTGAGCCGATTCCCGGCAAGGGCGCGCTGCTCACCCGGATGGCGCTGTTCTGGTTTGGCAAGCTGGGCCATGTGTGCCCCAACCATTTGACCGGCGAATCGCCGGAGAGCGTGGTGACGGAGAACGAAGCCTCCCAGGTGCGTGACCGCTCCATGCTGGTCAGGCGCCTGAAGCCCATCATGGTGGAGGCCATGGTGCGCGGTTACCTGGCCGGCAGCGGCTGGAAGGAGTACCAGGAGTCGCAATCCGTGTGCGGCGTGCCATTGCCGGCGGGGCTGAAGAACGCCAGCAAGCTGCCCGAGCCCATCTTCACGCCGGCAGCCAAGGCCGCAGCCGGCGAGCATGACGAGAACATCAGCTTTGAACGCGTGGTCGAACTCATCGGGCCTGACCTGGCCGCCCGCATCCGCGACATCAGCATCCAGCTCTATACCGAGGCCGCGAAGATCGCCCTGGCCAAGGGCATCATCATTGCCGACACCAAGTTCGAGTTCGGCCTGGATGATGCCGGCACGCTGGTGTTGATGGATGAAGTGCTGACGCCCGACTCCTCGCGCTTCTGGCCGGTTGAGGGCTATGCCGAAGGCATCAATCCGCCAAGCTACGACAAGCAGTTTGTGCGGGACTGGCTCGAAGATGTGCGCATCAATGGCAAGCCCTGGGACAAGACCCCGCCCGCACCGCGCCTGCCGCAGGACGTGATCGACAAGACAGCGGCCAAGTACCGCGAGGCGCTGGACCGGCTGTTTGCATAGCACCCGGTCATGATGCCTGTGCGGTCGCGCTCAGGCCCAGGCTGAGTGTGACGCTGGTGCGGCCCGGTTCCGACAGGATGGCAAATTCGGCGCCGATGGCGTTCGCGCGGTAGCGCATGTTCTGCAAACCGCGCCCGCCCGCCACAGTGGCCGGGTCAAATCCCCGCCCGTTGTCCGAGATGCTGATGCTCACGCGCTCACCTGCACAGGCCGTGCCCACTTCGATCACGCTGGCCTTTGAGTGCTTGATGATATTGGTGAAAACTTCAAGCAGCAGTTTCTGCATGTGCGAGATGTCGGTCGGGGTGAGGTGCGGCAGCGGCGGCAGCGGATTGACCTGCCAGTGCAGCGCGATGCCCGCCGCCTCGAAGCGCCGGGCCAGCCGGTAGCGAAGGTTGCCCAGCAGCGTCGTCAGGTCGCCTTCCATCGGTTCCATGGAGTCAATGGTCAGGCGCAGTTCATCAATGGACTGCAGCACCTGCTCTTCCAGGTCGCCCAGGTCAGGCGGCGCCGCGCCCTGCCCGCCGGCGTTCGCGCGGCCGCCACGCAGGGTGTTGAGCAGGCCCGCCAGCCGTGCGCCGACTCCGTCGTGCACATCGCGCATGATGCGGTGCCTCTCGGTCAGCACGGTGGCTTCCTGCAGTCGCTGCTGCTCGCGCTCAAATGCTGCGCCCAGTTCCGCCTCGCGCGCGGCAATGCGGTTGGCCAGTGTCGCATTGAGCGCGCGGAAGGCCTGGTGCGACTTGATGAAGCGGTCCACCACCACCCAGGCCATGGACAGGTCGAACAGCAGCAGGGACTGGCGCGACCAGGAGTTCACCCCGAGGCCTGCTTCGTCCAGCCGTACCACCCACCAGTCGCGCACACCCACGGCCACGACGATACCCGCCGCCGTCAGCAGCACACCGCCCAGCAGGCTGCGGTGGCGCCAGAAGGCCGCGCCGCTGATGTACAGCGAATACAGCCCGATGGGTATGGTGGCAAACAGCGCGGCTGTGTAGATGCCGGGCCAGCCGACGGCAAACGACAGCGCCGTGGCACCGGCCAGCAGTATCCAGGCTGCCGCAAAGAAGCGCTGCCTTGGCACGCTTAGCGCCTCGAACATGCGCAGGCAGAACAGGCACAGGCACAGCAAGGTGCCGATATAGGCCACACCCAGCAGGCCGCTCCAGACCTGGGGCGGCAGCGGCAGGTCTGTCATCAGCGTGTCGGCCACGCGCAGGGCGCGCTGCAATGTCGCCAGTGCGAAAAACCCGTAGAGGGAGTCGCGCTCGCGCCACCACAGCACCGCAGCAATCACGCCCATGATGCCCAGCGCGGTAATGGTGATGTAGGACAGCGTGGTGCGGGACCATAGCCCGTTCTCGTAGAGTGGCCGCAGTTCCTGTTCCGGTCCGACGTAAATGCGGGTGAGTCCTGCGCGGCTCAGCGGGTCAGCCCAGACGACCAGGTCGACGCGGGTTCCCGCCTTCTGTGCAGAGGGCGGCAGTGTCATCATGAACGGCTGCTTGCCGTGGTTCTCCCAGGCGTCAGGCCCGCCACGCTTCAGCACCGCCTGGCCATTGATGCGCACCTCGAACCGGTTGCCGATGCGCTGGATCAGCAGGGCATTGGCAACGTCGGGGTTGAGTTCCGGCAGCTTGAAGGCATAGGTGACCTGCCCGCCGAGGCCGGGGTACTTCTTGTCCCAGTGGTGCGGCAGCGCCAGCGCGGCGGTACTTTCCACCACGCGGCTGCCGATGGACGTGACGGCCTCCACCTGGTCAATCCGTACGAGCGCCGCGTTCGCCCACAAGGGCACGCCAAATAAAAGCATGGCAAGCAGGCACTGGAAGCGGGACATCGGCTTGTTGACTCCTGGGATGGCACGAAGTCTATCGGGCTTGCGCCGCGGCGGGCAAGCGGCGCTGCGTTCCGCCGCATCCATCCCATGTATTGGGGAGGCACAGGGGCTGCGGGTGTGTACGATTTGCCACCAACCACTGCGGAACCATCCCGCCGGAGCGAGACCATGGCCATCACCCGCATCGCCTTCACGGCCTGCAGCAAGATCAACTTCGACGAACAGCAACCGGTCTGGACCGAGATCGCGGCGCAGAACCCGCAGTACCTGCTACTCTTGGGCGACCAGATCTACATGGACTTCTGGCGCGACAGGCAGAAGAACTTTCCCCCCGGGCTCAAGGGCTATGAGCTGGACGAGCCGGCCACGATTGCGGATGAAGAGTTCGCGCAGCAGATGCGGTTGCGTTACCGCCTGCAGTTTGCAGTGCCGTCGTTCCAGGCCCTTGTGCGCAGGATTGGCGCGGCCGGCGGCACGGTGGCCATGGTCTGGGATGACCATGATTTCGGCTTCAACAATTCCTATGGCCGTGCAGGCAGCTCCAGCGCCGGTGTCATTGCGCCTGCCAAAAAGAAAATCGCGCGCACCCTGTTCGAGGAATTCCGCATCAATGTGGAGAAGCTGCGCGCGGGAACGCATCCCGGCAGCTGGGAGGAGTCAGATGTCGCGCTGCCCGACGATACAGGGGTGCAGTGCAGCTTTGACGCCGGGAGTGCCCGCGTCCTCATGCTGGACACACGCAGCTTCCGCCAGCCGCCTGCAGCCAACAACCCGCCTGTGTCCCGCCAGCCAGAGCTGCTGGGGCAGGCGCAGTGGCAGGCGCTGGAGCAGGAGATCAGGCACTCGCCCAAAAAGCTCATCATCATCGGCTCGGGCAGCCCGCTCACTGCCGAAGCAACGTTGAGCGACCAGAGCTGGAAGCAGGGCAAGTATGCAAAGTTCTCTGCCTACCTGGAGTACGACAGGCTGGTGGCCCTGGCCGCCGAGGTCAACCGCAAGATCGTGTTCATTGGCGGCGACAGCCACAAGATCGGGCTCATTGCCGATACCCCCGGCCTGGTCGAGCTTGTCTGCGCCGGTGCTGCCGCGCCCAAGGGGCCGCTTTTCCTGAACGCGCGCCATTTTGGCCTGATCGACATTGACGACGCAGGCCATGCGCAGGCCAGCCTGTTCAAGCGCGGCAAGGCGAAGATCAGGGCGCCGCTTTTTGGCCAGGGTGTCCAGGGGCCCGCCCTGCAGGCAGTCCCCGGCATTGAGGTCCCGGCGGGCCAGCCGCGCTGGCAGCGCGAGCCGCTCGAACGCGAGACGACCGCTTTCATGCTCAATGCAAGGCGCCTCGTGCCACCGGTTGCGGACGGCCACGCGCCGGCCTTTGACAACTTCAATGCACCGCTTTCCTGCTGGATCACCGAGGCCAGGCCCAACCAGTGGCGCAACATCGCGTCGTGGAAGGAGGTGCCGCAGGCGGAGTTCATGGCGCAACTCATGCAGCACCTGGAGCGCAGCGAGGACGGGGGACAGGGCGGGCAGGTCTGCTTCTATGCGCACGGCGCGCTGCATGACTGGCTGGACACCTCGGGCAAGTTTGCGCGCGTCATCCACAGCGGGATCTTCGCGCCGCGCAAGCTGGGCGTGCCGGTGTTCATCTCCTGGCCCGCCATCAAGACGGTGCAGATTGCCACTGACCTCTATGCCGATACGCTGGCCAACGCACAGCAGGCCGGCAGCGACGTGGGCGACTTCATCGGCGCGCTTTTGGCCCAGGTGCCGGAGGCGCTGGGGGCAGGGCGTCTGCCGTTGACGCTGCTGGCTTCCAGCATGGGCAACCAGCTGCTTGCCAGCGCGCTCAAGCGACTGCACAGCCTGCCCGCCCTGGCCGATGCGTCAGACGTGTTCCGCCGCTGGGTCATGCTGGCGGCCGACCTGGACAGCGACCTGTTCGCCGCGACGGCGCGTGATCCGCAACTCGCCCAGGCGATCGCCGATCTCTGCCTTGATGTGGTCGCCACCTCGCTGCCAGAGGACGACGTGCTGGCAAAGGTCCAGGACTTTTCCGGCGGCCTGGCCCGTGTCGGTCAGGTGGGGTTTGTGGATGTGAAAGCTGAGTACGCGAGCTGGGCCCACGCAATTGACGTTGAGCGGATCATCCACGGCGAACGCCGCCACGCATCGATGCTGGAAACCCCGGAAGGCGTGGCGTTCACCGGGGATGCGCTGGGCGGGATGTCGGTGCTGGAGTTGCAGCAGAGATATCGCTGATGTGCGCCGTGCGGCCATTGAGGTTCCACCACCGACTGAGGGAAGACCTGGACTTCACGCTTCCCGCCACGCGCCTGCCGCGCAAGGCGGTCGAGGCGTTCAAGGGCGTGGCTGCTGTCGCACGGGCGGGCAGGGTCGCAGGCTGAGTAGAACGCGCTATCGCCAGGCCACAAGCCCGGCCTCACGCATGGCCGCTTCCTGCTTTCCGTCAGGCCATGCGGAGACTGCAATGGCGTAAGAGCTCCGCTCACGCATGCGCTGCATCCAGGCCTGGACGCGGGGCGGCAGGCCCAGGTGAGCGGACCTGGGCGCGCAGAAAGGCATCGCGGGGCATCAATCGCGGCGCTTCGGTGTTGTCCTCCAGGTACTCGTTGATTCGTGGGTCCAGGCCGCACGGGGTTGCCGGTGCAGATGCCAACACGCTTCGGCGATGCCGTCCAGGTCAAGCAGTCCGTCCTCGCCCTTTTCACGCAGGCGCTCGGGCCGGTTCAGGCGGATCCGGTCACCATTGATGGAGCCGTCCACCACCACATGCGCAATGTGCAGCCCTTGCGGACCGAACTCGCGTTCCAGTGACTGGGCCGCTGCACGCAGGCCACTCTTGCCTGCGGAGATTGCCGCATAGCCGGGCTTTCCGTTGCCGGCGTTGTAGCAGACCACCTCGGGCGGCCCCATGCCAAGTCCGTCTGCCTGACCGAACATGCGAACCACATCGTCCTCCCGGGTCACGTCACAGGCAATGGCGTGTGCCTGTCCGCCCGCTTCGCGGAGCTCCCGCGCAACCATGTCCACCTTGTCCTGCGACCGGCCTGCTGCAATGACCGTCAGGCCACCTGCCGCGAATCGCCGCGCCAGCGCTCCCCCGAGCCCGTTCGACGGCCCACGCCGATGATGATGGCCAGGGATTTCATGCCGGCGGTGAGCGTTGCTGATCCGGCCTTGCACGGTGCGTGTGCAGGCGGGGTGCGCCTTGAAACGGGTCGGGGCATTCAGGTTCTCCAGTTAACAGGCCCTAGAAGGTTCGGCCGGTGGCTGTGGCCAGCACGGCAGCCGGATCGACAGGTATCTGCGCACCACGCCAGGCAACATGGCCATCGGGGCGAACCAGTACGCAGCGTTCACCGTAGACGGCGCGCACCCGGGGCTGGGGCAGGTGGACGGCGTTGAACGGGATACCCATGGCCTTTGCGGCGTCCGCGAATGGCGCGGCCTGGTCCCCATTACCGGTTTGCACCAGCACGAAGCCGGGCCCATACAAGTCCAGCGTCGAGCGACCCGGCTCCATCCATGCGTGCGGCGCGCGGTGGCCGGGTCGTGTGCCTGGCTCGTACAGCTGCGGGTCGTCAGCAGGGGCCGGCGTGCCGTCCGGAATGCAAAGCGGTGAATGTTCGTACCGCACACCCAGATGGATGCCGCTGGCCGAGAAGTGTTTGCTCCCGGCTGCCAGGCCCTTTGCCAAGGCCTGCGAGACACTGGCTGGCAATTTGCCCTCCCGCTCGTGCTGGTACGCGGCATCAAACGCGGGAAGCATCTTGCGGTAGTTGTCCGCCGCGTCCGAGGTGTTGCGCACACCCACCGGTCGCCGTTCGACCTCATAGGTGTCGAGAAGACGCGGCGCGCCCCAGCCCTGCAGCACGGCCGCCAGCTTCCAGCCGAGGTCCACGGCGTCGCCAATGCCGGTGTTCATGCCAAAGCCCCCGGTCGGGACAAACAGGTGGGCAGCGTCACCCGCCAGGAAGATGCGACCGGCGCAATAGCGGTCCGCGACAGTCGCGTGGGCGCGCCAGGGCTGGACGGACAGCACCTCCGGCGCGAACTCCCTGCCCAGGGCCGCCTGCAGCGTGGCGGCGGCATCAATCGAGTCCGCATCTTCATCCGGCCTGAGGCTGCGCTGGGAGGTAAAGTGGTCCCGGCCGTCAATGGCGATGAAGACACCCGGTGCTTCACTGTTGAGAGTCCAGGCCAGTGTTGAGCGGCCGGCGGGGTGCAGGCCGTCGAAGCCCGGCGCGCGGAAGTAGATGCCGACGAACCGGCCCAGGTCGGGGGTGCCAGTCATCCGGGCGCCAATCTGGCTGCGCAACATGCTGCGCCCGCCGTCGCAGCCGGCAAGATACAGTGCCCTGATGGAAACCTCACTGCCGTCCTTTTCCTGCACTGCACGCGCCGCGACGCCGGCAGGTCCGTCCACCGCTTCTTCCAGTCGCCAGCCGAACAGGAGGGTGACGGCGGGCAGGGAGCGCGCCACATCCAGCAACACAGGTTCGAGCTGGTTCTGGCCTATGGCGGTCTTGAAGTAGGGCGAGTACGCCAGATCAGGAATGTCGGCCAGGCCGCTGGCGTCGGCTTGCTCGCACCGGGCTCGCGTGGGGAACGAGAACCGGAAGATCTCCGGGTGCACCAGGCGTGTCGTGAAGACGACTTCAACCGGATGGTCCGCCGGCAGGCCGGCTTCCGCCACTTGCCCGGCAATGCCCCAGCGCCTGAAATGCTCCATGGTGCGCGAGGCAACAACGTTGGCGCGGGGGTTGAGGTTGGGGCCGGTGCTGCGTTCCAGGACGACGCAGTGGATGCCGCGCGTTCCCAGTTCGATGGCCAGCGAAAGGCCGACCGGCCCTCCTCCAGCGATCAGCACCTGTGTTTCGCGCGTGCCTGGCATCAGTGCTTCCCGGGAGCTGCGCCTGCGGGCTGATGAACAGGCGCGCCCGTGCGAACGGACGCCTCGATGTCCAGCGGAAATCCGACGGGGTTCTCCTCGAATGGAGGATCCATCGACGCCATGCTGCCGAGTGCCTCGCTCATGGTGGCATAGGCCTCGGACCACAGTTCGATGACGTTTCCGTCCGGGTCACGGACATAAATGCCGTTGCCAACCCGGTGGTCGATCGCCTTGACGAACGGGCTCTGCGCCTGCATTGCGCGCTCATAAAGCGCCAGTGACTCGTCGAACGAGCCGACGTCCACCGACACGTGGTACAGGCCCACGCGCGGCGGGTCGGGTGGCGCGAACCCTGGCGGCGCCTGTACCAGCGCGAGGTCATGATGCTTGTGGCCGAATGACATCGCGGCAAAGCGTCCGGTGGACTGCGCCATCACGCGCATGCCCAGAACATCGGTGTACCAGCGGACCGAGCGATCCAGGTCAGCGCAGAAAAGCGCGACATGGGTGATGAATTTCAGTGGTTTGCCATGTATGTCCATCCCGCGCTCCTTCATTCGCCCGCAGCGACGTTGTTGGTCAGGACGCCGACGCCGCCCACCTCGACCTCGACCAGGTCGCCGGGCTTCATCCACAAGGGCGGCGTGCGGCGCGCGCCGACACCGGAGGGCGTGCCGGTTGCGATGATGTCGCCCGGCTGCAACTGTGCAAAGCGCGAGATGTAGCTGACGATCTCCGGGATCGGGTAGACAAGCAGCGAGGTATCGGACTGCTGGACCACCGTGCCGTTCAACCGCGTCGTCAGCGTGATGCGTGACGGATCAGGGACTTCGTCGGCGGTCACGATCCACGGCCCGGCGGCGCCGCTCCTGTGGAAGTTCTTGCCCGCGGTG
>CAZFKW010000098.1:0-11239 GCA_964519795.1 uncultured Ramlibacter sp.
CAACAACGCGCCGTGAATACGTGCAGCTGCTTCGGCGGGCAGATGGGTCGCTGCAATGCAACCCAGACTGTGTGCCGCCAGGACGACCGGGACTGGTTGTGCGAGGATCAGCGATGCGAGTTCGTTGACCCACGGTGCCCGGGATGGCGACGCCCAGTCGTCCTGCACCACCCGCAGCGCGCCGGGAAGGCGCTCTGCCCACAAGCTCTGCCAGTGGCCGGGCCCTGAATCGCGCCAGCCGGGCACGATGATGATGGTGTTCGCTTGAGACATGCAAGCATTGTGGAGAAGCCTTTTTAATTCTCAAACGACCGTTTTTTTGAATCTTTATTTCCGAATCATCTGAAGAGTGGCCTCACGGCGCTCGCAATCTCATCCGGAGTGCACGGGACGGGGAATCCGTCCTGATGCACGAATTCACCGAGAAAATCAAGAAAGCTCCGAACCGCAGGAACAAGACCCCGCCTGGACGGAAACACCGCATGCAGCACGCCCTTCTCCGGCGCCCAGCCGGGGAGCACGAGCGCCAACCGGCCATCGGCTACGGCATCGCGGCACATGAAGTCGGGCAAAGGGCACATGCCGACGCCCTGGATCACAGCCGTGCGAATTGCAATGAGGTCGTCGGCCACATAGCGCGGCCGGTGCACCAGCACATGCTCCCTGCCGCCCGGCCCCAGCAGGCGCCAGCTGCCGCGTCCGTCCATGGCGGACATGGCGACCGTGTCCAGGCCAGCCAGATCTTCGACCTCCTGCGGCCTGCCCTGGCGCTCCAGTTGCGCCGGGCTGGCGACAAGGAGCGCCTGCGACTCGCCCAGCCTCTTGATGACGAGGCTACCGCTTTCTTCCAGCGTCGTGCGCACGCGCAGCGCCACGTCTATGCCCTCCTCCACCAGGTCAATCACCCGGTTTGTCACACGCATGTCCACCCTCACGCCAGGATGGCGCTGCATGAACAGTGGCACCGCAATACCGACGGAGCTGTGGGCCAGCGTGATGGGGCAGGCCACGCGGATGGTGCCGCGTGGTTCCGTCTGAACCTGGGCGACAGCGTCGTCAGCCGCAAAGGCGGCGTCGCGCATCTCCATGCAGTGGCGGTGGTAGATCTGGCCGGCCCCGGTCATGGACAGCTTGCGGGTCGTGCGCTGCAGCAGCCGCACGCCCAGGCGCGCTTCCAGCTCGCCGACGCGGCGCGAGAGCCTGGACTTGGGGATGCCCAACGCGCGGCCCGCTGCGGCGAACCCGCCCTTGTCCACGACTTCGGCGAAGTAGAGCATGTCGTTGAGGTCTTGCATGGGGTCTCCGGTTGAATCAGGGCTGGACGGGCTGACCTGCAGTGTGAGGCGGTTTTCGCGGTTAATTGTCCTGTCAGCAGAACAATCTATCGCAATTTGGAGGACTTATCAAAGGATTGGGCAATCTTCACAATCTATCCATGGCCCCAGACCGGGAGCCAAACACAAGACTTCAAAGGAATAGACCATGAAACTGCTCCACATCGACTCCAGCATCCTGGCCGGCAACTCGGTTTCCTGCCAGCTCACCAAGAACATCGTTGCTGAATGGCAAGCCGGTCACCCTGGCACCCAGGTGGAGTACCTGGACCTGGCCACCGACGCGCCGAGCCACCTGTCCATCGAATCCCTGGGCTTTCGCATGCCTGCGGGCTCCGCGGAACTGAGCGACGTGCAGCGCCGCGAGAACGCGCTGTCTGAAGCGCTGGTAACGCAGTTCCTCAATGCAGACGTCGTGGTCATTGGCGCTCCGCTGTACAACTTCTCGATCCCCAGCCAGCTCAAGGCCTGGATCGACCGCGTTGCCCAGGCCGGCCGCACCTTCACCTATACCGAAAAGGGTCCCAAGGGCCTGGCCGGCGGCAAGACCGTAATCGTCGCGTCCACCCGCGGCGGCGTGTACTCCACGACTGACGGCGGCCGCGCCATGGAACACCAGGAAAGCTACCTGCAGACGGTGTTTGGCTTCTTCGGCGTGACGGATGTGCGCTTTGTGCGCGCTGAAGGTCTGGCCATGGGCGATCCCGCCAGAGCGCAGGCACTGGCGGCTGCCCAGGCCGACATTCGCACTGCGGCCAGCGCAGCGGCGAACCAGCCTAACGTCGCTGTCGCGGCCTGATTGCCCGGGGCATCAGCGCTCGATCGTGGAGGAATCAAGCCGGATTTCATATCCGGCCCCTACATCAATGGCCGGAGATTCGGGCACTATCTGATATCCGCCGCCCACATCCTGGACGCCATCCTCGATTGCAGCCAGTTGTTCGCTGCCACCAGCAGACGCCGCAGCGCGCAATGACGCTGCCGTCGGGGCCGGGTGGGCTTTGGCGTACTCCCCGAGTTTGGACCATTGATCCAGCAAACTGCCGGGCTCCAGATGCTTTTGCAGTATTTCAAACTGCCGGCGCATCTGCCCGGCTTCCCGTTGCAACGCCGGATCGTGCGTTGATACGCCATTGCGGTTCGCCCAGCGCAAGCGGATGCCGCCATATTGCGGGGTTTCCTCGATGGCCTTGAGCCCGCGGATCGAGTCAGCCAATGATTCGCGCAGCTTGCCTGCAAATGGTGCAAGCTCATTGGCCAATCCCTTGAACCGGACCCTCGCCTTTTCGGACACATCCCTGTTGCCAGACGCCATCTCTTCGGCAGCTTCCGCAAGGTTCTTGAGCAGCAATTCGAAACGGGTCGGAATCTGGGCGACCGAAGCGTAGCCTCCCAGCCTGTGCAAAGACTCCCCCAGTGATTTAGGCACGCTCTTGTCAAACATTGACGCAAGTGCAGAACCTCTCTCGGGTTCATTGAGCAGGGCGGAGCGCTTGAGGACATCTCCAAGGCGTCCCGCATTGCTGAAGTCCGCCGCGATGGTCCGTACAGCAGCGGGTTGGTTTCGCATGACAGCCAGAAAGTCACCTCCTGGCTCGACCTTGAGTTGCTGATTCATGCTCCTGGCAAGGTCCGTCGCCATCGAGATCACACCAGCGCCAGACTGACGGAACCCGACAGCGGCAACCAGTCCTGCAAGCTCTTGCTTTTCGGCTTGGGTCAACGGCGCTTCGGCCGGCACCGATGGACCTGATGGCTTGCGGACCTGCACCGCACCGTCGGCGCCCGGTCCTGGAGCCACGATCTTTGCGGGGTCAAACGCCGGTGCAGACAACAAGGGCGAGGCAACTACCGGTGCTGGCTGCATCGAACAGCTCTCCAGCAGTTCCGCACGCGCCGCCAACACCAATGCCTCGCGGTCAGCGGGCTCCGCGCCGCCAGACCATGACTTTGAGTATTCCCTGATGAACGCAGTCATTGCCTCCTCGCTGCGGGCCGGGGAGTTGCCTGCATCGCCGGGAGCCGCATCCAGCGCCTGCAGCAGGCGGTGGCACAGCGGCCCCTCGTCGCCGGCCGGGTGGTTGGGCGGCGTGTGGGCCTCATGAACATGAATCCGGCCCTGTTCAAAACCCGCACCTTCCAGCGCTCTTCGGAGATTGCCGTGGACAGTTTCCCTGCCCCCATCTTCAGGACTGGCATCGACCAGGTGGCACGATGTATTGCCGTCGGAATCCTTTTGCAGGACCAATGGCATCCATAAGCGGCTTGCGGCGTCACCTGCGTTGATCCACGCGGCCTGGCAGCCTGGCGATGGCGCACCCGCAAGGGCGATGCGCATGCCGGCCAGAACCGCCGGCGCATTCGACTCCGGCGCCGGAGCCGGGTCACAGGGCCGCACAGCCAAGGGGTGTGGGTGCACCTGCAGGTTCCGGAACCCTGCCGCAGCACCGCCCAGCTCCGCGTGGCCCACCGGGCGACCGGGCTCCAGCAGCTTGTCCGCCTGAGGCAGGTCAAGCCTCTGCCCTCTTGTGTGTGCATCAATGTGTAACTTGATCCGATCCTGCATGACGTTCCCGCTGGGCGGCGAATCGCACCGCGCGCCGAGGTAAGCCACCGTCATCGACAAAGGCAGTCCGCCACCCTCGTGGCCTGCGGCGTTCAGTGCCAGCTCGCACATGCGATGCGCTGCGCTCAGGATGCCGTTGCGGATCTCCTGCTTGCCGTGGGCTTGCAGACCGTTGGCGTCCGCGAACTTGCCCGGGTCGGCATGCAGGTCTGTCAGTACCGCTTGCGCCTCCTTGCTCCGCCCATCGTTGCCTGCGGCGAGATTCACCAGGATGTCCACGGCCAGTTCCCGGTCTTCCTGGCCGCCGCTGACGATCTTCACACCGAGTTGCCGCAGGTCTTCCGGCACCAGATCCGCCGGGGGCACCTCAGGCGCCGGGGACAGGGACACGCCTGACAGGGTGGACAGTGGTGAAAACGATGGAGAGCTGTGAATCTGTGAACTCATGGTGCGCCTGCCAAAAAGTTGAAGCCTGCAAGCATTGAATCTGCGAGGCGCGCCAGTGGTCAATGAGGCTTTGGTATTTGCCCCGGGCGATGCCAAGGCAACTGCAGGCACGCAAAGGCAAGTCCCGAAGACAAGCCGGATCAGGCACAGGGCACAGGGCACAGGAAAGTTTGCGATGATCGGAGCATGAACCAGAGCGGCATCCTCCTTCACATCGCTGGCCTGTGGATGCTCTCCACCCTCGATGCAACCGGCAAGCTCCTGGTGATGGCCGGCGTTCCAGTGCTGATGCTGGCCTGGGTGCGCTATGCGGTGCACATTGCCATCATGAGTGCCGTCGTGCTGCCCACTCGCGGTCTTGCGCTGTTCCAGACCCGGTCGCTGCCGCGGCAACTGCAGCGCGGCCTGCTGATGATCCTCAGCTCGGTGCTGTTCTTCTCGGTACTGCGCAGGCTGCCGCTGGCCGAGGGCACGGCCATCAATTTTCTCGCGCCGCTGTTTGTCATGGCCATGGCACCCTGGCTGCTGCATGAGCCGCACCGCCTGCACCGCTGGCTGGGCGTCATCGTCGGCTTTGCCGGCATGCTCATCGTCGTGAGGCCCGGTGCCCAGTTGGACCCTGTGGGCGTGGGGCTCGGCCTGCTGACGGCCCTGACCTTCGCCCTGTTCCAGATCAGCACGCGGCGTGTGGCCCATGATGACCCGCTCACGACCAACTACTATGGCGGCCTGTTCGGCACCGTCGCGCTCACGCTGACCTTGCCCTTCTTCTGGGAAACGCCGGACCTGCCCCCCTGGCAATGGGCGCTGCTGCTCTCGACAGGCGTCACCGGCCTGCTCGGCCACTGGCTGCAGATAGCAGCCTTCAAGCGCAGCCCGGCCACCCTGCTAGCGCCCTTCAGCTACCTGCAGATCGTTTCGGCCGCGACGCTGGGCTGGCTGGTGTTCGGGCAGATCCCCGGTCTGATCAGCTGGCTCGGCATCGGGCTGATCTGCCTGGCAGGCCTGGGTGTGGTGATCACCGAATCGCGCTGGTACAGAGCCCGGTAGGACGCCCGTCGCGGGCTCGCCAATCCGGGACCGTACTTGCATGCGGCATGCCGGTCAAGCCCGATGCCCCTTATTGCGTTGCAGCACACAAAGTCCTATGCTTGATTTGAGTGCTTTTGGAATAACTGCCATCTGCGATACCCTGCCAACTTCAACGAGGTGCAATACATGTACAAGCGAATCCTGCTGGCCTATGACGGATCCGAATCGGGGCAGAAAGCCCTGCTTGACTGCAGCGACCTGGCCCAATGGACCGACGCGCAGCTGAGCCTGGTGGCCGTCATGCCGCGGCACATGGACATGATCGGCCTGGAAGGCGGCATGTATGACACCGGCATCATGGAACATGAAAAAACCCGCTACAACGCCATCCTTGACGAAGGCCTGCGCAGGCTGGCGGAGGCCGGGCGAACCGCCAGCGGCGAGGTGCTGGTGGGCGAGAGCATCGACGAAATCACCAAGTACGCAAAGAAGATCGATGCCGACCTGATCGTCGTGGGCCACAAGCACCTGGACGGCTGGGCTGCGCGATGGTGGCGCGGGTCCATCTCTGGCGCGTTGATCGAGCACGCGCCCTGCAGCGTGCTCGTGGCCATCACCCAATAGAGAGGTCATTGCGGGCTTGACCCGCAGTCCATCGGGGCATGACGTGGCGCATGTTGCCCGCCACGATGGATCCCCGATCAAGTCCAGGATGACAACTCGAAAGGGAGAATCAGTAGCCTGACGCTGACGCGGGCGGCAATGCGGAACGGCCCAGGAACGCGCCATCGGCCTCCAGCCGCTGCTGCAGCGTTGCCACGTCCAGCTCACGGGGCAGCACGCCGGCCTGGTGCGCCAGTGCCGCCGCTGAACCCGCCGCCTGCCCCATCACAAAACACGCGCCCGACACCCGCGCTGCCGACTGGCCCATGTGCGTCATGGAACCGCAGCGCCCGGCCACCAGCAGGTTGTCCACCTCCACCGGCAGCATCATGCGGTACGGCAGGTGGTTGAAACCGCGCGACCCCGGAATGTCCTGGAAGACAAACTTGACATCGCCCGCCACATGCTCCTCGATCATCCAGCCGTTCACCCCGATGGTGTCGTCAAAACTGGCGCACTGCAGCACATCCGCTTCCGTCAACTGGTACTCGCCGATGATGCGGCGCGTCTCGCGCACGCCCAGCTGGGGCGCGATCTCCAGGATGTAGGCGTTCTCAAAGCCCGGCGCCGACTCGCGCAGGAAGCGGAAGAAGTCCACGATCTGCCGTCGCCCTTCGACCTCGCCGCGGCTCAGCTGGACTGCATCCGTGCCGTCCACCGGGCTGCCGTCCTCATTGCTCAGCTGCGTCACGTTGGCGCGCCACTCCATCGGGTTCTTCTGCGGGCGGATGATGGGCGAGCGGCGGGCGAACTTGCGGCCCTTTGCCTCGGCCTCGGCCTGCAGGCGCCCGAAATGGTTCCAGGCATCACCCGCCTTGACCGGGTCCACACCATTGACGCGGAACATGGTGGACGGGTACATCATGCTGTGGCCGTCCGCGCCCTTCTCGAAGGCCACGCCGGCATGGGCGGACAGATCGGCGTCGCCCGAGCAGTCTATGAAGGTGCGTGCGACGATGGCGTGACGGCCAGACTTTGTCTCGACCAGCAATGCGCCAATCTCACGTGGCGAGTTCATGACGACGCCGACCGCCTGTGCATGGAAGAGCAGCTGCGCGCCACTTTCCAGCACGAGTTCATCGGCTGCGATCTTGAAGGCTGCATTGTCATAAGCCTGGGCGGCGATCTTCCCGCCGAACAGCACGTGGGGCGAGTTCAGGCCGCTGAGCGCTTTCATGCGTGCCAGCAAATCACCGGCCAGGCCATGCACCACCTGGCGGATGGTTCCGTGCACATTGGCGTGCAGGCCGCAGAAGTTGGTCACGCCGGCTGCAGTGCCCATGCCGCCCAGAAAGCCGTAGCCTTCCACCAGCAGCGTGCTTTGTCCACCCCGTGCGGCAGCTGCAGCGGCAGCGATGCCTGCCGGACCGCCCCCGAGTACAACAACGTCGAACTCACCCCAAACAGGTGTCTGGCGGCTGGGCTCGGTGAGGGTTCTGGGTGCTGCAGTCATCTTGCGGTTTCGGGTAAATCTGGAACCGCGATGTTAGATGACGTGTCCGGCCTGACTGAATTCCGTCCGGCCTGCGTCTGTCGATGGCCTGGCGCTGTGAGCCGCCAAAGGGCTTCGACAGGCTCAGCCCGAACGGGATAGTGTTCAAGACCGAACGGGATAGTGCTCAACCAAACGGAATCGCAAGCTCAGTCCCAACGAGCCTGATTGAGAGAACCGGACACAAGCGCAATTGCTACGCCAACGGCTCATCATTGGCGACATCAGGATCGCGCCGGATCGACTCGCGGTCACGATGCTTCTTGCGCTTGTCCAGCGTGGACTCAAGCAGATGCTTGAGTTTGGCCTGCGCGCCGCGAAATGCTTCGTCCAGTCCTGCCGCATGGTGGGTCACGGCCACTGGCTGATGCGCCGCCAGCCGTGCTTCCATGACGCAACGCTTGTCCGTGCCGCCCTTGTCGGCATTTTCATCGCTCAGGTGCACCTCAATGCGGGTGATGTCCTGGCGAAAGTGATCAAGCCTGGATGTCAGCTCCTCTGTGGCCCAGCGCTCCAGCGCTTCCCGGCCGTCAATACTGCTACCTGTGTTCACCTGTACCTGCATGGAGTCTCCCGTTCAAATCGCCGCACCGTGCGGGCATGACAACAGTATCCCGGAGTCATCGCCGACGGACTGTAGGACGGGACCCCTCACAGCACACGTTCGTGACCAGGATCAACGAATTCGGTGCTTTGACCGCCGCAAACCGCGCAAACCCGGCAAGACATGCTCCACCAAGGTGCATAAAAAAGCATTCATGCACCACTTCAGTGCCGTTATGCGGGAAAATCATGGTTTCCAACATTTTTTGCAAGGATTTGAATGAAATACCCCAGTTGCGAGGCATTCATGGCCCATGTTGCCAAGGGCAACCCCGGCCAGCCGGAATACCTGCAAGCCGTTACCGAGGTCATGGACAGCCTCTGGCCCTTCATCGCGCGCCACCCGAAATATGCAGAACATAGCCTGCTCGATCGCATCGTCGAGCCCGAACGCATCCTGATATTCCGCGTGTCGTGGGTGGATGACCGGGGCGACGTCCAGGTCAACAGGGGCTTCCGCATCCAGCACAGCTCGGCCATTGGCCCGTACAAGGGCGGCCTGCGCTTCCACCCGTCAGTCAACCTGTCCATCCTGAAATTCCTGGCCTTCGAGCAGACCTTCAAGAACGCGCTCACCACGCTGCCCATGGGCGGCGGCAAGGGCGGCTCGGACTTTGACCCCAAGGGCAAGAGCCCGGGCGAGGTCATGCGCTTCTGCCAGGCCTTCGTGAGCGAACTGTTCCGCCACATCGGCGCCGAAACCGACGTGCCCGCGGGCGACATCGGCGTCGGCGGCCGCGAGGTCGGTTTCATGGCGGGCATGTACAAGAAGCTCAGCAACCGCTCTGACTGCGTCTTCACCGGCAAGGGCCTGAGCTTCGGCGGCTCGCTGATCCGCCCTGAAGCCACCGGCTACGGCACCGTCTACTTCGCGCAGGAAATGCTGGCCCGCAAGGGCCGCTCGCTGGACGGCCTGCGCGTCAGCGTCTCCGGTTCGGGCAACGTGGCCCAGTACGCCGTGGAGAAGGCGATGGCCCTTGGCGCCCGGGTCGTCACCGTGTCCGACTCCAGCGGCACGGTCGTGGATGAAGAAGGCTTCACCACAGAAAAACTCGCAGAACTCATGGAAGTCAAGAACCACCTCTACGGCCGCGTGAGCGACTATGCCAGCCGCACGGGCAGCCAGTTCCGCGCCGGCAAGGCGCCCTGGCATGTGCCGGTGGACGTCGCTCTGCCCTGCGCAACGCAGAACGAACTGACAAAGGCCGACGCCGGGGAACTGGTGCGCAACGGCGTCATCTGCGTGGCTGAAGGCGCCAACATGCCCTCGACCATGGAGGCAATTCACGCATTCCACAGCGCGGGCGTCCTGTTTGCACCCGGCAAGGCCAGCAATGCAGGCGGCGTGGCCACATCAGGCCTGGAAATGAGCCAGAACGCGATGCGCCTGTCGTGGCAGCGGAACGAAGTCGACTCACGCCTGCACGAGATCATGCGCAGCATCCACGAAGCCTGTGTGCAGTACGGAGACGGGCCGGACGGCGTGAACTATGTGGACGGCGCCAACATTGCCGGCTTCGTCAAGGTGGCCGACGCCATGCTCGCGCAGGGCGTGCTGTAAAACTGCCGCGCGTTACTTCTCCGCGAAGGCGCGTTCCACCACAAAGTCGCCCGGCTTCGAGGTACTGCCCTCCTTGAAGCCGCGCGCCTCCAGGATGGCCTTCAGGTCCACCAGCAGTCCCGGGCTGCCGCACAGCATCACGCGGTCTTCGGCTGCATTGATGGGCGGCAGGCCCAGGTCGTCGGTGAGCTTGTTGCTGCTGATCAGGTCTGTCACCCGGCCCTGGTTGCGGAACTCCTCACGCGTAACCGTGGGGTAGTAGAGCAACTGGTTGGCCACCATCTCACCGAGTACCTCGTGTTTGGGCAAATGGTCCAGCACCAGGTCGTGGTAGGCCAGTTCGTCCACCTGCCGCACGCCGTGGACCAGGATGACCTTGTCGAACTTCTCGTAGGTGTCGGGGTCGCGGATGATGCTCATGAAGGGTGCCAGGCCCGTGCCGGTGCCAATGAGGTACAGGCGCTTGCCAGGCAAGGTGTAGTCGATCAGCAGCGTGCCCGTCGGCTTGCGGCCCACGATGATGGTGTCGCCCACCTGGATGTGCTGCAGGCGGGACGTCAGCGGCCCTTCCTCCACCTTGATGCTGAGGAACTCCAGGTACTCCTCATAGTTGGGGCTGACGATGCTGTAGGCGCGCAGCAGCGGCTTGCCGTCCACCCTGAGCCCGATCATCGTGAAATGGCCGTTGGAGAAGCGCAGCGCCATGTCGCGCGTGGTGGTGAAGGTAAAGAGCCTGTCCGTCCAGTGGTGGACAGACAGGACGCGTTCTTCGCTGAAGGCACTCATTGACTTGGATCCCGTTTGTCGCAAACGGGGTATTATCCCGTGTCTGTCATCCCGGACTTGATCCGGGATCCATGTGGGCGCGCACCGGTGGATCCCGGGTCAAGCCCGGGATGACAGTCGGGCGGGTGGACGACAGCCGGGGGGTTACTTCCGCGTATAGATCTGGTCAAAACTCCCGCCGTCGGCAAAGTGGTCCTTGTCCGCCTTGGCCCAGCCGCCAAACGCATCATTGATGGTGAACAGGTTCAGCTTGGGCAGCTGCTTGGCGTACCTGGCCTGCGCCTTGGCGGACGTCGGGCGGTAGAAGTTCTTGCCGATGATGTCCTGGGCTTCCTCGGTGTACAGGAACTTCAGGTATTCCTCGGCCACGGCACGCGTGCCCTTCTTGTCGACGTTCTTGTCCACCACAGCCACCGGCGGCTCAGCCAGGATGCTCAGCGAGGGGTAGACAAAGTCGACCTTGCTGCCAAACTCCTTCTCCAGCAGGTAAGCCTCGTTCTCCCACGAGATGAACACATCGCCCTGGTTGCGCTGGGCAAACGTCACCGACGAGCCGCGTGCGCCGCTGTCCAGGATGGACACGTTGTTGTAGAGCTTGGCTACAAACTCCCTGGCCTTTGCTTCACCACCGTACTTGCGCTTGGCAAACTCCCAGGCCGCCAGGTAGTTCCAGCGGGCGCCGCCGGACGTCTTGGGGTTGGGGGTGATGACGTTGATGCCGGGCTTGATGAGGTCGTCCCAGTCCTTGATGCCCC
>CAZFKW010000099.1:0-11161 GCA_964519795.1 uncultured Ramlibacter sp.
TCACGCCCTGGAACTTCCCGATCAACCAGGTCGTGTGCAAGCTGGCGCCGGCCATTGCGGCAGGCTGCACAGTGGTGCTCAAGCCGAGCGAGGTGTCGCCACTCAGCGCGCTGATCATTGCCGAGATCGTCCATGACGCAGGCTTGCCGCCCGGCGTTTTCAACATGGTCAATGGCGACGGTGCGGGCGCGGGGAGTGCCATTGCATCGCATCCCGATGTGGACATGGTCTCATTCACCGGCTCGACGCGGGCAGGCATTGCGGTGGCCAAGGCCGCAGCCGACACGGTCAAGCGGGTGGGGCAGGAGCTGGGCGGCAAGTCCGCCAACATCCTGCTGGATGATGCCGACTTCGAGCGCGCCGTGACGCTGGGCGTGAACCGCTGCTTCAACAACAGCGGACAGTCGTGCGTGTCGCCTACCCGCATGCTCGTGCCCAAAGCCCGCATGGCCGAGGTGATGGAAATCGCTACGCGCGTCGCCGCCAAGGTGCGCGTCGGTTCGCCCGCGGATGAGACCATGACGCTCGGTCCGGTCGCCAATCGCGCGCAGTTCGAGAAAGTCCAGCGGCTCATCGACGCAGGCGTGAAGGAAGGCGCGACGCTGGTCACCGGCGGTCCCGGTCGGCCTGCCGGCCTGACGCAGGGCTTCTTCGTGCAACCCACGGTGTTTGCGAATGTGGACCCTTCCATGACCATTGCCCGCGAGGAGATTTTCGGGCCGGTGCTCAGCGTGATTGGCTACGAGGATGAAGACGATGCCGTGCGCATCGCCAACGACACGCCCTACGGCCTGGCCGCGTACATCCAGTCCGGCAGCCTGGCGCGTGCACGCAGTGTGGCACGGCGCATGCGGGCAGGCAATGTGCAGATCAACTACCCGCCGGTGGATCGCGGCGCGCCCTTTGGGGGCTACAAGCAGTCAGGCAATGGCCGGGAGTGGGGCGAGTTCGGGTTGAACGAGTACCTGGAGATCAAGGGAATACCGGGCTACGGCAAGGACGCGGCCTGAGCTTCTCCCTCGTTCGGCCTGAGCTTCTCCCCCGTTCGGCCTGAGCTTCTCTCCCGTTCGGCCTGAGCTTGTCGAAGGCCTTGCGCGGTGCATCGCATGAAGGCATCGACAAGCCTGTCCTGAGCTTGACGAAGGGCTCAGCCCGAACGGAGTTTGCAGCTACCCCCCAACACAGCCCGCGCCACCTCCGCAAACCCCGCGCCGCGTTCACCCTGCGTGACGTAGCGCGGCTTGCACCGCAGCTGCGCCTCAAACCGCCGGATGTTCGCCACGCCGACGCTGTGAGGAAAGAATTCAAACATCAGTTCGTCATTCGTCGAGTCGCCCACATAGACCCACTGCTCCTTCTCCGCATCCAGGTCGCGGCCGAGCAGCGTTCGCACGATCCAGCGCGCACCTTCCAGCTTGTTATGTGCGCCAAACCAGGCGTTGATGTGGATGCTGCTCACCGTCGCGTTCATACCCTCCGCGCGCATGATGCGCACTGCCTCGTCGATGGACGCCTGGGGCAGGTGGGTGAACTCGCTGTGGTCGATGGCTATGTCGGTCTCGCGCCCGGGTGAGTCCGTGGCCAACGATGTGCCCGGCACTTCGCGCAACACGCGCTGCGCCACCTGCTGCATGCGTGCGTAGTTATGCTCGCGCGTGGCGGCATCCTGCTGGTAGAGCTTGTCCAGGCCGTCAATTGACGAGGTGCTTGTTGCGCCAGAACCTGCATCTGCACCTCCGCTGCCGCTGCCCCTTACGCTGCGGCGCAACGCCACAGCCCCGTTCTCCGCCACAATCGCATCCACCGGCCACTGCCGCGCAAACGGCACGCTCCACCCCACCGGCCGGCCGGTGATGGGGATGACATGCAGTCCAGCGGCCTTCAGGTCTGCCAGCGCAGCCAGCGCGTCTGCCGTGATGGCTCCGTCAGTCGTGAGCGTATCGTCAATGTCGGTGAGGACGCCAGCCAGCTTGTGGCCAATTCGGGAGGGCAGGGGAAGCATTACGCCGGAGCCTACTTGTAATATGCCTCAACCTTCCCCTTGAGTTTGATCAGCAGTGGGTGACCCTTGCGGTCCAGCGTCTTGCCGGCGGGCACCTTGACCCAGCCCTCGCTGATGCAGTACTCCTCCACGTCGGTGCGGTCCTTGCCGTTGAAGCGGATGCCGATGTCATGCTCGAACACGGCAGCCACATGGTGCGGGCTGCGCGGGTCGGCAGACAGGTGGTCGGGCAAGTTGGGCTTGCTGCCGCTTGCGGCTTCTGGAGGGGCGGCTGGGGTGGCGTCGTTCATGAGTGGTACTGGTTGATCTTGTGGATAGAGGCTCGATTTTCCATGATTGGCGCCAACCGCTGCCGGCAAGCCCTTTCAGGCTCCCGGACCTTCAGGCCAACCGGTTGATCGGCTCTCCCAGCATGCTCCGCGCCCGATCACCCGGGTCAGGCTTTGGCTTCGCGGTCAGGCAGCGCGTACGCTGCCTGGTAGCTCATGGACGTGACGCCGGACGCACCATGCGCCTGCAGCTTTTCCACACCACACTCGGTTTGTCCGAGGCTCGATACCGCACCCTGATCGTAGCCCGTGACCAGCAGCGCCCAGTCCACATCCGCATCCGCACCACGAATGCGCTGCTCGGATGTCATCCCGGCCGTGAGCCCGCAGCGTAGCAGGTGGACACTGTCCAGCCCGCGCTGCTACCCCGGAATTTCCGGCGTGACCAGCCTCATGAGGGATTCGATCGACTCCTGCCATCCAAGGTAGCACTGTTCAGGCGGAATCACATCCGGTATGCCCTCCTGCGTGGTAGTCATCTCGGTTCCACATGACACGGCCTTCAGGGTGACGGTTGTCTCCATCCTGCCCGGCAGGTTGGGGTCGTCAAATATGGCGCTGTAGCGGATGCGCTCGTTCGGTACCAGTTCCAGGTATTCCCCACCGAAGGAGTGGCTGTTGCCGCTCGTGAAATTGGTGAACGACATCCTGTAGGCGCCCCCCACGCGGGCATCCATCTGATGTACCTTGCCGGTGAAGCCGTTTGGCGGAAGCCACCGGGCGAATGCGTCGGCATCCAGAAATGCGCGGTAAATGCGCTCCGGCGGGGCTGCGATGATGCGGTGGATGCGGATGGTGTTGTCAGGCATGCTTGATCCTTTGGGCAGAGGACGACCCTCTGTGTACACGACGATCGGAGGCTGCGGGTTTCGACATCAGTGAACAGGAATTGTCACGACCGGCAAGCGCAGGTCAAGCGCTATCGCCACCAGCCGTGTCCCGGCGATCACCACGAAGCCCAGCGCAAATGCAGCCGGCGTGGGTACTTTTGCAGCCCGCAGCATGAGGTAGACCACGATGCCCAGTATCGCGGCCGAGGCATAGATGTCGGCCCGCAGGATCAGCGGTACCTTGGCGGTGAGCACGTCGCGGATCATGCCGCCGCCCGTGCCGGTGAGCGTGCCCATCAGCACGACGACCAGCTTCCTGCAATGGGCAGCTTCGGCCAGTTGCGCCCCCGACATCGCAAACACAGCCAGGCCCAGTGCGTCGGCAATCAGCAGGGCGTTGTGGGGAATGGGCAGGAACTGCGTCCAGGCGACGGTGAGTGCGGTGGCAAGAATGATGACCAGCAGTGGTCTGGAGTCCTGCATCCAGAAGATCGGATGCCGGTTCATGAGCAGGTCGCGCACCGTGCCGCCGCCCACGGCGGTGATGGAGGCGAGCACCAGGATGCCCAGCAGGTCGAGCTGCGCCGAGATGGCAGCGAGTGCGCCGCTGGCGGCGAAGACGGCTACGCCGGCAAGGTCGAGGATGTAGAGAACCACGTCGTCCCAGAGTCAGGAAGCATTCAATGCCGGGCTTCCTGGTGTGGCGCCCGCAGGCGTCGCGCCAGGTTTGCGGACCGCTTGACGCCGTTGCATTAGCATCGGCGTGATGGATCGAACTATAAACAACAAAGGCTGGTTGGCGCAGCGCTGGCTCTCGGCATGGATTGCGGTTGGTACCGGCATCATGGGTTTGCTGGTGGCGCTGATCTTCCCGGTGGATTTTGTCATTCCTTTCACGTCAGAAGAGGGGCCCGTCGAGATGGCCAATGCCCTCCTGTTCGGCGTGTCCCTGGCCGCGCTGGTGATGTACAGGGATGTGGTGGTCAATTGGAAGGTGTGGCTGGCGCTTGCCATTCTCATCATCGCCTGCGCGGCGCGCGAGCTGGACCTTCACCGCTACTGGACGCAGGGTGAAAGCGCGTTGAAGGTGTCGTTCATGCTCGGCAGTGCGCCCCTGCGCCAGCGGCTGACGACTGTCCTGGTGGTTTTCTGCGTGCTGGGCGTGATCGCTTACCTTGTGTTTGCCCACGGCCGTACCATCTGGCGGCATATCAGGCAGCGTGATGCCCTGGGTATTGCCGTGGCCAGCTTCCTTGGCGCGGTCATTGTGTCCAAGGTGTTTGACCGCTCAGGCAACATCCTGATGGAAGATTATGGTGTTGACCTTCCGCTGGCCGTGCGTGCACTGATTGTGTCAGTGGAGGAGTTCCTTGAGATGTCCTTGCCGCTGATCATTGTGGTGGGGCTGTACCAGCCGACACTGGAGCGGACATCGCACCCGGCGTGAGGCACGCCTGCCCGGCCGGCAGCATCCCGCAGCCAGTGGGTCAACGCGCCAACATCAACGCCACACTCCGGATGCCAATGAAAGTCAGCGCCAGCGAGCCGGCCACATGCAACAGGGCCGTACCCAGCGCCAGCGCAAATTTCTCCTGCTGCAGCATCAGGACGACCTCAGCGGAAAAACTGGAAAACGTGGTGAGCCCTCCCAGAAAACCGGTAATCAGCGCGAACCTCCAGACCGGGTCGATCTCCGGCATGGCCTGGAACATGGCGATGGCCACCCCAACCAGGTAGCCGCCCACCAGATTCGCGGCCAGCGTGCCCCACGGTATCAGCCCTCCGGGGCTCAACCACAGGCCCAGGCCCCAGCGGGCGATGGCTCCGGCACTGGCACCGATGCAGATGGCCATGACGTGCAGCATGGGGTGGCTTTCGGGCAGCTATTTCATCATCTGCTGCGGCAACCAGGTGACGATCCCGGGGAACACGTAGATCAGCACAATGGCAAGGCACATCAGCAGGAACATCGGAATGGTGACCTTGGCAATCCAGGGCAGCTCGCGGCCGGTCATGCCTTGCAGGACAAACAGGTTGAAGCCCACGGGCGGGGTAATCTGCGCCATCTCGACCACCAGCACCACGAAGACGCCGAACCAGATCGGGTCAATGCCGGCTTTCTGCACCGTAGGCATGATGACGCCCATGGTCAGGACCACCATCGAGATACCGTCAAGAAAGCAGCCCAGGATGATGAAGAACACCGCCAGAGCAAAGATCAGCTGTGCCTGGCTTAGGCCCAGCGTGGCGATCCATTCGGCCAGGTGCCGGGGCAGGCCGATGTAGCCCATGCTCAGCGTCAGGAAGGCAGCGCCGGCCAATATGAGCGCGATCATGCAGTACAGGCGCGTGGCGCCCATCAGCGAGTCCCTGAAGGTCTGCCAGCTCATCGAGCCCTGCAGCGTCGAGATGAGAAGCGCCCCGACCACGCCGACGGCGGCCGCTTCTGTGGCTGTCGCGATGCCGGAGTAGATGGATCCCAGCACAGCGGCGATCAGCAAGACCACAGGGATGAGGCTGCGTGATTCCGCCAGCTTCTGCATGAAGGTGAAGGTGCGGTCGGCAGCCGGTATCTTGCCGGGGTTGGCCAGCGCCCAGATGGCGATGTAGCCGGAGAACAGCAACGCCAGCAGCATGCCGGGGAACACGCCTGCGATGAACAGGCGCGAAATCGACACCTCGGCCGCAACGCCATACACAATCATGATGATGGACGGCGGGATCAGCAGGCCCAGCGTGCTGGCACCGGCCAGGGTGCCAACCACCATGTGCTCCGGGTAGCCCCGCCTCCCCAACTCCGGCAGGGACATTTTGCCGATGGTGGCGCAGGTGGCCGCGCTTGAGCCGGACACGGCCGCGAAGATGGTGCAGCCCACCACGTTGGTGTGCAACAGCCGGCCGGGCAGGCTCTGCATCCAGGGCGCCAGGCCCCGGAACATGTCCTGGCTGAGCCGGGTGCGAAAGAGTATCTCGCCCATCCACACAAAAAGCGGCAGCGCTGTGAGCGTCCAGCTGCTGGACGAGCCCCAGATGGTGACGGCCATGGCGTCGCCTGCGGGACGTGAGCTGAACAGCTGCATGCCGATCCAGGCCACGCCCGACAGCGTGAGGCCAATCCAGACGCCGCTGCCAAGGATGAGGAACAGGCTGAGGACCAGCAGGGCCGTGATGGCAAGGTCACTCATTGCGCAATGCCTCGCCGGATGTTGATGCGGGTTTGGCGCGGCGGCCAAGAATCTCCAGCACCAGCTCATCAATGAAGGCAATGGCGAGGATCACCGTGCCCACGGCCATGCCCACCTGCGGAATCCACAGGGGCGTGGCGTCGCTCGCGGTGGAGATGTCATGGAAGGTATACGACTGCCACGACAGCCGGCAGCTGTAGAAGGCAAACAGCAGCGCCAGCAGGGTGGCAAGCCCCAGGGACCAGACTTCAAAGCCTTTTTTCCAGCGGCCCTTGAGCGCGTTGATGAGCAGCGTCACGCGGATATGCTCGCCGCGCTTGAGCGTGTGCGCAAGCGCAAGAAATCCCGCGGCGGCCATCATGTAGCCGGCATAAGCGTCCGTGCCGGGCACATGGAACTGCAGTTGGCGGCTGGCGATGGACAGCAGCACCATCACCAGCAGGCCGACCATGAAAAGCGCCGCCAGGGCGGCGGCGCTGAGGTAGAGCGCGTCCAGGGCCTTGCGCATTCGCTTACTTGCGGTAAGCGTCTACAAGCTGCTGGCCTTCAGGCCCCGCCTTGTCCAGCCACTCCTTGAGCATGGTGTCTCCGACCTTCTTCATGTCGGCCTTCAGCGCGGCTGAAGGCTGCATGATCTGCATGCCGTTGGCCTTGAGCTTTTCCAGCACTTCGGTGTTGACCTTCTTGCTGGCAGCCCAGCCGCGTGCTTCAGCGTCAGCGGCGGCCTTGAGCACGGCATCCTGTGTGGGCTTGTCCAGCGCGTCGAACGATTTCCTGTTGACGATGACGGCATTCTTGGGCAGCCAGGCCTGGGTGTCATACCAGTACTTGATGTGCTCATAGGTCTTGGTGTCAAAGCCGGTGGAGCCGGAGGACATGTAGCTCTCGACCACGCCAGTGGCCATGGCCTGGGAGAGTTCTGCGGCTTGCACCGTCACGGGCTGGGCGCCCACGAGCTCTGCAATGCGTGCGGTGGACGGGCTGTAGGCGCGCCACTTCACACCCTTCAGGTCAGCGCCGGAGTTGATGGGCTTCTTGACGTAGATGCCTTGCGGGGGCCACGCCACGGCATAGAGCAGGGCGAGGCCGTCGGCAGCGAGTTTCTTTTCCAGGAAGGGCTTCTGGGCCTTGTACAGTTTCATCGATGCGTCATAGCTGTCGGCCAGGAAGGGCAGGCCGTCAGCGCCGAAGAGCTGCCATTCGTTCTGGAAGTTGGCCAGCAGGATCTCGCCGGCCTGGGCTTGACCGCCCTGCACCGCACGTTTGATCTCAGGCGCCTTGAACAGGGCGGCGTTGGGGTGGACCTGGATCTTGAGCTTGCCGCCGGCAGCCTTGTCAACGTCGGCCGCGAACTGGACCAGGTTCTCGCTGTGGAAGTTGGTTGCGGGGTAGGCGGCGGGCAGGTCCCACTTGGTCTGCGCGAATGCAGAAGCGCCAAAGGTCATGGCGGCAGCCATCAATCCGAGTTTGAATTTCATGATCTCTCCAGCAGAATGTGAAAAAGGCGTTTTGAACAATGAGCGAAGCTGACAGCATAAATGCAATTCCCGGGCCAGAAGCTTCGGCTTTTCCCGCAGTCCTGCCGGTTGTTCCCCCGGCGGAACCCGCCGGACTCGGCTTTCTGGGCATCGTGATGCTGGACACGCAGTTCCCCCGTCCCCCCGGCGACATTGGCCACCCTGACACCTTCGGCAGCCTGGGGATCCCGACGGACTTCAACACCGTCAAGGGCATCTGGCCCGACAGGGTGGTGCAGTCGGCAGCCGGCCTGCGCGCCGGGCGCGTGGTGCCGGGCTTTGTGTCGGTTGTCCGCAAGCTCGAGCGCAGTGGTGCGCGCGCCATCACGACCAGTTGCGGCTTCCTGGTGCTGTTGCAGAAGGAGCTCCAGGCAGCGGTGAAGGTGCCGGTGATCACGTCCAGCCTGTTGCAGCTGCCCCGCCTTTTGCAGGTGGACAAACAGGTTGGTGTGCTCACCATCAGCTCTTCAATGCTTGGCAAGGAATACCTGCGCGCGGCCGGCGTGCCGCGTGAGCGGCTGGCCGATGTGCTGGTGCAAGGCGTTGATCCCAAGGGTGAGTTCGCCACCCGCATCCTGGGCAACCAGCCGGAGATGGACCTGGAGAAAGCTGCCGCTGACGTGCTGGCTGCGGCCATGGCGCTCAGGCAGCGTGCGCCCGCGCTGCGTACGGTTGTGCTTGAATGCACCAATATGCCGCCCTACCGCGACGCCATTGAAACAGCCACAGGCCTGAAGACTTTCTCGCTCATCGATGACGAGCGGCTGTTGCGGCCCTGGCGGCCGAAGGAGTCGCCATGAACCTCCGGTTCGTCGAAGCCTTCTACTGGGTCGCCTCGCTCAAGAGCGTGACCCGCGCCGCTGACAAGCTCTTCCTCACGCAGTCTGCCATGTCCAGCCGCATTGCGGCGCTGGAGGAGGAGCTGGGGGTGCTGCTGCTGGATCGGCGCGACAAGCAGTTCCGCCTGACAGTAGCGGGCCAGCGCTTTCTCACCTACTCGCAGCGCCTTCTCGAACTGCAGCGCGAGATCAAGTCCGAGATGGGCTCCGCGACGCCCCAGGCCATCGTGATGCGCATTGGTGCGATTGAGTCGGTGCTGCACTCCTGGCTGATCCCGTGGATCGAAAAGCTGCGCACCGAACACCCGGCGCTGGAGCTGGAGCTGACAGTTGAAACCACGCCCATCCTCATGGAGCAGGTCCGCTGCGGCACGCAGGACCTGGTGTTCGCCGCCATGCCCGCGCCGGCCGACGGTGTGCGCAGCCTGCCCCTGCCCTTCATGGAGATGGTGTTCATGGGCAACGCGTCGGTGCACCGCAAGCGGCGCTACACGCTGGCCGATTTCGAGGGCATCGAGATCATGACCTTCCAGCGCGGATCGCAGCCGCATGTGGCGCTGCTGGACTCGTTCCGCCAGGCGAAGGTGGAGCCGCCGCGCGTGCACACCATTTCATCCATCTCGGCGATGGTGCAACTGGTGCAGGGCGGCTTTGGCGTGGCCACGCTGCCGCGCCGGGCGGTGCAGCGCCTCATGACTTTCCCTGACCTCAAGCAGCTCAGCTGCGACGTGGCACTGCAGCCTCTGCCGATCCATGCCAGCTACCGCACCGACCCATCGACCTTTGCGGTGGAGACGCTGGTGCAGTCAGCACTGGCGTTTGTGGATGCGCAGCCCGCTGGCAAAGGCGCGTCGCGCACAGGTCAAAAGCGCCGCGCGGCAAGCTGACGCCAGGCTGCCGCTGCCTGATTCCGTGCGTGGTGCCGTGCATGGTGCCCCGCTTTAGAGCATCGAAAAAATCGATGACGTGAGCGGAAAATTTTGAATTTGCCGGAGCCTGTACCTGCGCCCACAATCCGCCCAACGTCATCAGGTTGTCATGTTTTGAAACAGGACTCGTTGGAAGAAAACCATAAAAGGATTCGCAGTGGCATCAGTTCCAGAATCAGCGCAGGAAGTGTTCGGGCCCGAGGGCATGCAGGATGCGCAGCATGTGCGCCGCCTGATCCGCCAGGGCCTGTGGACCTCGCACACCAGCGGGCTGGCTGACGACCATGTACAGGGCAACGTTGTCATCCTGCCAGAGGCACTGGCCGGCGACTTCCTGCGCTACTGCCAGCGCAATCCCAAGCCCTGCCCCGTGCTCGCCGTGTCCGAACCCGGGCATGCCATGCTGCCGGCGCTGGGCGAGGACATCGACATCTGCACCGACGTGCCGCGCTACCGCGTATGGCGCCACGGCGAGCTGGTGGAGGAGCCCTGCGACATCACGGCCCTGTGGCGCAATGACCTGGTCACCTTTGTCATCGGCTGCTCGTTCTCGTTCGAGCAGGCGCTCATGGAAGCCGGCCTCCCGCTGCGCCATGTGGAGCAGGGCAGGAACGTGGCCATGTTCCGCACCAATGTGCCCACCGAAGCCGCCGGCCCTTTCAACGGCCCGCTGGTGGTGACGATGCGGCCACTCATCGCAGCCGACGTCATCCGCGCCGTGCAGGTGACCTCGCGCTTTCCCAATGTGCACGGCGCGCCGGTGCACATCGGCGACCCTTCACTCATTGGCATCACCGACCTGTCAAAGCCCGATTACGGCGACGCGGTGGAAGTGATGCCCGGTGAAATCCCGGTGTTCTGGGCCTGCGGCGTCACGCCGCAAGCCGCGATCCGCCAGGCCCGCCCCGAGTTCTGCATCACCCACGCCCCGGGCGCGATGCTGATTACCGACCTTCTCAACAACCAGCTTGCCAGCTTTTAATCAAGGAGATTCCCCGTGAAAAAACTCATCATCAGCCTCGCCGCCATCGCATGCGCCGGCATCGCCAGCGCCCAGACCAAATGGGACCTGCCCACCGGCTATTCCGCCAACAGCTTCCAGACGCAGAACGTGCAGCAGTTTGCCAACGACGTGGACAAGGCCACGGGCGGCAAGCTCAAGATCACACTGCACCCCGGCGGCTCGCTGTACAAGGCCAATGAGATCAAGCGCGCGGTTCAGACCGGCCAGGTGCAGTCGGCCGAGTTCATCCTCTCCGGCGCGGCCAACGAGAACCCGCTGTTCGGTGTGGACTCCATTCCCTTCCTGGCCCCCAGCTATGCGGACGCGAAGCGCCTGTACCTCGCCGCCAAGCCCGCGCAGGAGAAGCTGCTGGCTTCGCAGGGCATCAAGGTGCTGTTCACCGTGCCGTGGCCGGGCCAGTCGCTGTATTCGATCAAGCCGGTGAACTCGCCTGCCGACTTTGCGGGCACCAAGATGCGCGCCTACAACCCGGCCACGACGCGCATCGCGCAGCTGCTCAAGGCGCA